>NZ_JAPTFQ010000039.1:0-42713 GCF_030985535.1 Stenotrophomonas sp. Sm2128 | reverse complement strand
CACCCCCCCCCCCCCCCCCCTAACCCCCCGCCGCCCCCCCCCCGCGGGGCGCCGCGGCTTCTGCAGTGGTACCCCCCAATGACCCCACACGCCCCCGCTGTCACCCGGCTGGCGGTCGCGCTCGCCCTTGCGCTGGCTACCCCTTCGGTAGCGGCCCACGGCGTCCCCGCTGGCTTTGAGGATCTGGTTGAAGGCCAGACCGAACAACTCGACATCCAGCTGTTCGGCCGCTCGGCCGGGCTGTCACCGGTGCGCGTGACCCTGGAGCACGTGCAGCTGGAAGATCCCGCGCGCGTGCTGCAGGCGTTGGACCTGCCTGCAGAAGCGCAGGCGGCGTTGCTGCCGGCGCTGTCGCAACCGCTGCCGCGCAACAGCCACCTGGCCTGCCGCTTTGGTGGCGCCACCGCCGGCTGCGGCTATCTCGACCCACCCGAAGACCCCGCCGTCGCGCGCGCGCTGTACGACGAAGGCGAGGGCGCCGTGCGCCTGTTCGTGGCGCGGCAGTGGATTCCCGGTGAACCGGCGGCTGAGCGTTACCACAAGGTCACGCCCAATGCCGAGAACGCCTTTCTGCACCAACAGACACTCAACGTCAGCGGCGGCCGCGACTACCAGGCGCTGTCCGCGCGTGGTGTGGGCACGCTGGGCCTGTTCGATCGCGGCCATCTGTCCGCCGACTGGTACTACACCCAGCAGCGCTACCGCAGCCGTGGCAGTAACGACGACTTCCAGTTCGACAACGTCTATTACCGGCATGACATGGGGCCGGCGCATTACCTGCAGGCCGGGCGCATGGACCGCCGCAACCTGTCCAGCCCGCAGGGTGGCACCTTCAGCTTCAGCATGCTGCCGCTGGACCGCTTCCAGGGCGCGCGCGTGGGCACCACCCAGGCCTATGTGGACACCGATGCCGCCGTGCAGGCCACGCCGCTGACGGTACTGCTGGCGCGCGATGCCCGCGTCGATGTGTTCGACGGCGAGCGCCTGCTGCAGACGTTCTACCTGCAGGCGGGCATCAACCAGATCGACACCCGCAATTTCCCGTTCGGCAACTACCTGGTGCGCATGCGCATCTACGAGGACGGTGTGCTGGTGCGCACCGAGGAGGCGCCGTTCGACAAGGGCGGCGACTGGACCAACAGCCAGTGGCAGTGGTTCGTGCAGGGCGGCCGCCGCAACGAGCGCCGCAGCGACCGCTTCGATGGGGAGAGCGTGGCGATGGCCGGCGTGCGCGTGCCGCTGGGCCGCGATGCCGCCCTTACCGCCGGTGCCGCCAACCTCGGCGGCCACAGTTACGGCGAGCTGCGCGTGGACCTGCGTCGCGTGCTGGCCACGCATGAGATGCGCGCCTCGCTCAGCGGCATGCGGGGCAGTGATGGCAGCAATGGCCAGCAGCACCAGCTGTCGTACCGGCGCAAGGCGTCGTGGAATCTCTACCAGCAGCGCATGCGTGGCAAGGCCTGCCAGTTCGAGGCCGATGCGCGCGACCAGCTGGGCTGCACCAACTCGCTCAGCGGCTCGATGTCGCTGCCGTTGGCCGGTGGCAACGCCTACGTGGGCTACACCCGGCGCCAGACCTGGCGCACCGGCTGGCATCGACCCGGGCTCGAGCAGGATCCGTTCTTCGGGCTCGATCCGCTGCTGCCGCCCGGCCCGCTGGAGCCGCGCCGCGAGCCCGTGCTCAGCCGCACCTGGCAGGCCAGCTTCAGCCGCAGCCATCGCTGGCAGGACTTCAGCGTGTCCACGCGCGTGGGCCTGTGGCAGCAGCGCAGCACCGACAGCGTGCGCGGCAGCAACGAGCGCGATCGTGGCATCTACTTCAACCTGAGCCTGACCCGCCTGCAGCGCAACCATGACAGCAGTGGCCAGCGCCGCTATGCGGTGGACGTACGTCAGCCGCAGCATCAGCGTCCGGCCATCGATTACAGCGTTGGCCAGAGCCTGCGCCAGGAACGGGACACGCACTATCGGGAGCTGAACGCCGAACTGCGTGCCAACAACAATGACCGCTACAGCGCATCGCTGAGTGGCCAGCTGCAGAACAGCATCGGCAACACCACTGCCAGCATTGCGCATTATCAGCAGCGCGGGCGTGGTGAGACAGGGTACAGCGGCAGCCACAGTTCCGGCTTTGCACTGGGCCGCCGCGGATTCTACTGGAGCGGTGCCAACGGCGCCGAGGCCGGCCTGGCCGTGCACGTGGACGGCACGGACGACATCGACCTGCGTGGCGTGGCCGCCGAACTGCAGGTGGGCGGGCTGCGCCGACAGCGCCTGCAGATCGGCGAGCGTCGGCTGCTGCCGTTGTCGTCGTACCAGTCGCATCGCGCCGAAGTGCAGGACGCCAGCACGCTGGACAGCATCGCCGCGATCCGCGTGACCGGCGTGGGCGGCGCACGGCCGATGTTCCTCACGCCCGGCAAGCTGATGCGCATGCCGGTGCCGATCGAAGTGACCTACACCTTCATCGGCAGCGCCAAGGATCTTGCGGGGTCTCCATTGGGCGGCGCCCGCATCCTCAACGCGCCTGTGCCCGGCACCAGCGCCAACGGCAGCTTCGTTGCCGATTTCCCGCGTCGCGAAACAACGCTGTACCTGCTGCAGGACGACCGCCTGCTGCATTGCCCGTTGCAGGTGCGCGAGCGCCGCCAGGTAGTGCTGCTGGTCGGCGCCGTGCACTGCGAGCCGCTGGCCGTGGCCCAGCTGCCGCCCGAAATCCGCCAGCAGGCCCGCGTGACCCGCCTGCTGCAGGAACGCGCGTTGATTGCCCCCACGCCCCAGACCGCTGCTGCAGGAGGTACGCCATGAGCCGGCGTTGGATGTGTGTGTTGATGCTGGTGTGTGCGCTGGTGCTGGTGATGCCACGGGCGTGGGCGCAGTGGCCGCCGGAGACGCATCCGACGGACCAGAGCAGGGACATCGTGATGAGCTGGGATCGCTCGGCGGTGCCGGGTGACGTGGAGCTGTGGGCGCCGCGGACGGTGCTGGGGTTCAGTCACGATCTGGCGATGAAGTATGGGCAGATCCATGTGGTTTGCGGGTCTGCTTCTGATAGTGAGTTTGGGCGGTGCCCGATGGACGCTGATCTGAGCTCATCAGGGGGGGCGACAGAGATAACGTTGCGTCTCGTTGAACTCAGAACTGGCCTGCGTACCGAGATTCGTGCAGTAGGAAACCTACAGCGAGCTATGTCGGGGTACCGCTGCACTTTAGATTACTGGGACTCAGTACCGCGTGTTCTGAATTCAGCATTCTGGTACACATGCGGCATAGGGAGTGGGGCAGATCAGCCGCTCGGAACCGGCATCCAGATGATCCTGCCTCAACGCGAGATCTCGCGACTCGTGGCAGGCCACTGGAAGGCCACGATGCGCCTGAACATCAAGGCCGATCCCGCTGCAGCACCCGTCGCCACGGCCACTTTCAACTTCGACTTCACCGTCACCGACTACGACGCGATCTCGATCTACTTCCCCGGCTTCGATGGCATCTCACCGCTGGTCAACATGGACCTGCGCTACGACCCCATCCGCAAGATGGTCGGCGGGCGCAAGGAGGTGGACATGTGCCTGTACGACGGCGTGGGCTCGCAGAGCGAGTTCCTCGGCGTCACCGTGCGCGACAGCGGTCCACGACCACCTCCAGGGCGTGACTATGCGGTCTGGCACGGAGATGGCGGCAGTGACGACACCCAGCGCCTCGACTACCAGGTCGGCCTGAAGTACGGCGGAAACCTGCTGGCCATGAAGCACGGGGAGGAACAGCTGCTGCGCGGTATCGACAGCGCGCAGCTACGCCTGGTGATGCTGCCGGGCATCAGTCAGCCCGTGTACTGCGTGCCCACGCCGTTGACGCTGGAAACGCCGCCTACGCCCATCGCCAGCAAACGGCCCGGCCTCTACGACGGCGAGCTGACGGTAGAGCTGCGCGTGCCGACCGCCAAACCCTGATTCCACGGAGCCTGATCATGAAGAAGCTGCTTTTCTGTCTGTTGCCGTTAAGCGCGCTGCTGGCCCCACCGGCACATGCCAACCTCTCCATCCATCCGATGCGCGCGGCCGTCGATGGCAAGCGCGGTACGCAGATCCGCGTCTACTCGCACTCCACCCAGCCGCAGTACGTGCAGGCGCGCCTGCTGCGCATCTCGAATCCCGCGCAGGTTGGCGAGGAAGAGGTGGAAATGGAGGCGGCCGATGCCGCGGTCGCCATCACGCCTGGAAAGTTCGCACTCAGTGGTGGTGGCAATCGCCTGATCCGGGTCATTCCGCTGCGTACTGTCGAGAAGGAAGCGGCGTACCGAGTCTATTTCGAGGGGGTAAGGGGCCCGGATGGAACCCTTCTCGAAGATGACGAGCAGGCTGCCCAAGCCAACGTCGGCGTCAGTCTGGTATGGGGCGCGCTGGTGAACGTGCTGCCCACCAACGGCAGCGTGGATCTGCAATTGCAGGGCGACACCCTGCGCAACGTGGGGACCCTGCGGGTCGGCATCACAGGGCTGGCCGAATGCAGCGCCAGTGGTGCCTGTACGACCCACGACTTTGCCAAAAGCCTATACCCCGACGCGGAGTTGAAGCTGCCGTTCCTGCCTCAGCCGGGCAACACCATGCAGCTGCATTACCGCCTGTCAAAGGACGGCTACCGCGAGCACACAACCACCCTGGCGCCGAGCGCCTGAGTGTTCTGGCCCTGCGCCATGCGCAGGGCCTCATTTCAATGTCCTGTTAAGGAGGGAGAGCATGAACCACGTCTACCGTCGTATCTGGAGTGCCGCCAAGCGTTGCTGGGTGGTTGGAAGTGAGTTGACCAAGCGCGGACCGGCCGCGAGACGCTCTGTCAGCGTGGCGATGAGTGCCGCAATGCTGGCGCTGTCTGCAAATGCCATGGCGATAGAAGGTGCCGAGAAGGAGAATCCAGGCGAGGAGACTGAAACGATTTGGAATGAGCAGGAGGACTCCAGGTACTCAGGCATGCCTATGGATCTCTTTGCGATGACTGGCGGACTGAATGCAGGGCTCTCGTTGACGTCGATTGCCCCTCAGTCCACGCATTACCAATTGGCGATTGTGAACGATGTGGCCTATCGGGATTCCACCGCGACCGGTGATGACACGGTCGTGGTGGGTTCGCGCTCCACCATCTCGGGTAAACGATCAGTTGGCTATGGCAACGGCATCCGTTCAACGGGAGAGCGCAACGTTGCGATCGGCACGAACGTGAAGATCGAACATTGGTACGCCACCGCTGTGGGTGACGGCGCGTATGCCGGCGGCGGCTGGGGTGCCACGGCTTACGGGAATGATTCACGAGCCGACGGCGGCAACGCGATTGCCATTGGCAGCGGCTCGCGGGTGGCTACCGGCGGTGGTATCGGTGGAATTGCGTTGGGTGGTGATGCCCGTGCCGGCACCAGCGGCTATTCGGGAGCCATCGCTGTAGGCAACAAGTCCAATGCATCATATGACGCGATGGCGATAGGTTATGAGTCAAGCGCTTCCGCATCGGGGGCGGTGGCATTGGGCAGGGGCTCAGTTGCCAGCGAAGCGAACAGCGTTTCTGTGGGAAACAGCAGCACCAAGCGTCGAGTCGTCAATGTGGCGGACGCGCGGCTCAACAGCACGAGTTCAGACGCGGTAACGGGCAAGCAGCTGAATGCCACCAATAGCAATGTAACGGCCGCACGCTCCGTCGCCGACTCAGCCAAGACAAACGCTGACAGTGCGTTGGCGAAGGCCAATACGCTCTCCGGCCTTCTGAGCCAGACGTCTGCTTCGGGAAATGTCCGTATAGGTGCAAGCAACAGCGGGACCGTACTGGACGTCCGCAACAGCGCCAGCGCGAATCGCAAGGTCACGGGCGTGGCGGATGGCACACTGAGCACGACCAGCACGGACGCTGTGTCAGGAAAGCAGCTGAACGCGACAAACAGCAATGTCACGGCCGCGCGATCCGTCGCCGACTCGGCCAAGACAAGCGCTGACAGTGCGTTGGCGAAGGCCAATACGCTCTCGGGCCTTCTGAGCCAGACGTCAGCTTCGGGAAATGTCCGTATAGGTGCAAGCAACAGCGGCACAGTACTGGACGTCCGCAACAGCGCCAGCGCCAATCGCAAGATCACGGGCGTGGCAGATGCCACACTGAGCACGGCCAGCACAGATGCGGTGTCAGGCAAGCAGCTGAATTCCACCAACAGCAATGTTGCGGCCGCGCGCGCCGTCGCCGACTCCGCGAAGACCAATGCTGACAGCGCACTGGCAAAGGCCAACACGCTTTCGGGCCTCTTGAGTGAGACGTCTGCTTCAGGAAGCGTCCGTCTGGGCGCGTCCAACAGTGGCACTGTCCTGGACGTGCGGAACAGTGCCAGTGCCAACCGCAGGATCACGGGTGTTGCGGACGCGACGTTGTCCTCGACGAGTACCGATGCGGTGACCGGTCGGCAGCTCAACGCCACCAACAGCAACGTCAGCACCGCGATGAGCGATGCGAGTTCCGCCAAGACCGCAGCGAATACCGCGCTGACCCAGGTGGGGACGCTCAACGGACTGCTGAATCAGGTCAGTGCCAGTGGCAATGTGCGGGTCGGTGAGAAGAACAGCGGCACCGTACTGGATGTGCGCAATAGTGCGAATGCGAACCGGAAGCTGACCGGCGTGGCCGATGGCGTGGTCAGCGCCAGCAGCTACGAGGCGGTCAATGGCAGGCAGCTCAGTGCCACCAATGACAAGGTGACCACGGTGGAGGGTATGGCCAGGTCTGCGGGCGCAGATGCTGCCGTGGCGAAGACGGATGCGACCAAGGCGCTGGCCGAAACAGCGGCGCTGGGCGGGCTGGTGGAGCAGGTTTCCGCGTCCGGCGATGTGCGCCTGGGCGGGAAGAATAGCGGTGCGACGTTGGATGTGCGCAACAGCGCCAATGCCAATCGGAAGATCAGTGGTGTGGCAGATGGGATCTTGAGCGCCAGCAGTGCTGAGGCTGTGTCTGGTAGGCAGCTGCATTCAACCAATTCACGCGTCTCAGATCTTGAGGATATCGCGCAGTTTGTGAATATAGGCTCAGCGCCCTTCAGTGAACGCGCCGAAGCAGGTGTGGCAGGTGTTGCGGTGGGGAATTCAGCAAAGACGGGACTGGAGGGAGGAACTGCGGTAGGGACATTTGCGGAGGCCATGGGAAAGAACTCGACCGCAATTGGTAGAGCGGCGACTGTCTCTGTGGATTCCGAGAATGGGTTCGCATTGGGAGTCGGTGCACAGGTAGGCGGAGACACTGGCGGTGCACGTGGAGGTGTAGCGATTGGTGCTGGCGCAAGCGTTGAAGGTGGAGCTCTCAACTCGCTAGCACTTGGAATGGGTTCCCAAGCTGATGAAGTTGGGGTTGCGTCATTCGGGAGTGTCGGCATCCAGCGCCGCCTTGTAAACATCGCCCGTGGCACTGCCGACCACAACGCCACCACTGTCTCTCAGCTTAAGGATTCCCTCGCCACCCTCGGCGGCGGCGCAGGCATGGATGCCAATGGCAACATCATCGCTCCGACCTACGCGATGCAGGGCGGAACGCAGAGCAACGTCGAGGACGCGCTGATGGCACTCGATGGCGCTGTCGTCACCGCAGGCCGTCGCGCGGACAAGGTGGAAGTTCAGCTCAGCTCGATCTTCCAGGACTCACCGTCGGCCCGCGCCGACGGCATGAGCCAGATCGCGCTGAATGGCGTGAATGGCATGGTGCTGACCAACCTGGCTGACGGACGAGTGGCGCCAGGAAGCCGTGATGCCGTAACCGGCAGTCAGTTGTACGCCGCCGAGCAGAAGATCTCGCAGAATCGGAATGATCTGGAGGGGATGCGCAAGGAGCGGGAGATGGGCGAGCAGGTAATTCGTGGATTGGATGCGAGCGTCATCGACTACGGCGGTGCGCGTTTGACTGGTGTAGCAGAGGCGATGCTGTCGGCCGATAGCTCGGACGTTGTGCGCGGAAGTCAGCTCTATAGGACCAACAGCCGTGTTTCGGAACTTGAGGATGTCGCACAGTTTGTGAGTATCGGGTCAGCCCCTTTCAGTGAACGCGCAGAAGCAGGTGTTGCAGGCGTTGCGGTGGGAAATTCAGCAAAGACGGGACTGGAGGGAGGAACTGCGGTAGGCACGTTTGCGGAGGCCATGGGGAAGAACTCCACCGCAATTGGTAGAGCGGCGGCTGTCTCTGTGGACTCTGCGAATGGATTCGCAATGGGGGTCGGTGCACAGGTCGGTGGAGGCGCGGGCGGTGCGAATGAAGGTATCGCGATTGGTGCTGCCGCAAGAGTTGAAGGCGGAGCTCATGGCTCCCTGGCACTTGGAAACGGTTCCCTGGCAGATGAAGAAGGAGTTGTGTCATTTGGCGGTGTGGGCATCAAGCGCCGCCTCGTAAACATCGCCAACGGCACCGCCGACCACAACGCTGCCACCGTCGGCCAGCTGCGCGGTGCACTTTCCGCTCTCGGCGGCGAAGTCGATGCAAACGGCAACATCGTTGGCCCCAGCTTCAACGTGCAGGGCCAGTCCCAATCCACCCTCAATGGTGCATTGGAAGCGCTCGACGGCGCAGTCGTCAGCACCACCTCGCGGGTGAACCAGGTCGAATCCCAGCTCCGCTCCGTGTTCCAGGAAACCCCCTCGGTGCGCGCAGACGGTACCCACCAGCTCACTCTGGCCGGTGCCAACGGTATGGTCATCTCCAACGTGGCCAATGGCCTGATCGCGGCCGGCAGCCGCGATGCGGTCAACGGTGGCCAGCTGCACTCGATGCAGCAGCAGCTCAATGGCCGCATGGATGGGCTGGAGCAGCGCATTGACGATCAGCCGCAGGCCCGCGCCATGGCGGCAGCATCCACGCCTTCGCCATCCACCGAAGAGATCGCGCCGATGCCGGAAACCAGCGGTTCGCCGCAGATCGCCTCTACCGGTGAAGGTGACAAGCCGACGCCGCAGCCGAAGTCGAAGCAGGACGACACCCCCAAGCCGCAGGTCGACACCGCGGACCTGGAAAAGATGCTGGCCCGTGCCAACGAGTACACCGATGGTGCGATCAGCACTTTCGAGCGCCGCCTGGACAAGATGGACAAGCGTTTCAACCGCATGGCTGCGATGAGCAGTGCGCAGGCGGCGATGGCGATGAACACCGCCGGCCTGGCCACCTACAACCGCCTGGGTGCGGGCGTGGGTTACAGCGAGGGCGAGTCGGCGATGGCCGTGGGCTACCAGCGCGTGCTCAACGAGAAGGGCTCGGCCACCTTCAGCCTCAATGGTGCGTTCACCAACAGCGGTGAGCGCAGCATGGGCGTCGGCGTGGGCATCGGCTGGTAAGCCATGCAGCCCCGGCGTGGTGCGCGTAATGAACCCCGCCGCGCCGGGGTCCTTGCCGAGGAGATGGCAATGTACAGATGGGTACGCGGAATTATCAGCTATCGCACGTTCTATATCTGGCGGGCGCGCTTTCGCTACTACACCCGGAATCTGGACCTGTGGACGCTGATGAGCGGGCTGTGCATTGCAGGTCTGTTGCTGGTGCTGTGGTACCTGTGGCAGATGCTGGGCGTGCCGCCGCCGCGCGTGCACCCTCAGGCGGCGGCGCTGCGCATCGACGGCGTCACCAGCGAGGCGATCCATCGCATCGTGCTGGTGCGCCACGCGGGGAGCACGCCGGGGGCCCCGTTCACTACGCCGGAAGAGGTGCGGGCAAGCACGTTACGCACGATGCGGGTACGCCAGGTGATGGACAGCGAAGTGGTGTGGCGGCTGAAAGCCGACATGCTGGCGGATATTGCTGACTACATCACCGCCACGGGCGGGTGCTTCCCGTACAACTGCCGGCGGGTCCTCGACCGATTGGACTACGTGCGCCAGGCGGGGGTTGAGAACGCGCAGATCAACGCGGCACTGTCGACAGTCCTGGAGGTGCCGCTGGACCAGATGCCGCCGTTGGAGGCAGACGAGCATGAGCGTGTGAAGAGCGGGTGGTCGGATGGATTCGACGACATCTACTACCAGTCCTGGTTGCTGCGGGATCTGCAGGTCATGCACGCGCAGATGATGCGGGAGTATCCGCGGCGAGCTCCTGCCCCGTGGTTGCCGCGGTTGTTCAGCGATCCGCTGCGCGATACCCGTTTTGTCTGGTAGCGGGAGCATGATCGGCATCATCTGCCAGGGCAGGTAACACCGCTTTTGTAGAGGCGAGCTTGCTCGACTGCTCTCCGCTCAGCCATCGAAATGCCCGAAGCACAGTGCGGACCAACGGTCCGCACCCACCCAAGGCAGGCACCGCTGCGCTACCGTCACCCGCCGATATACGCGGTGATCTCCGCTTCGGCCAGCACCTGCCGCAACTGCGCCACCGACGCGCGCCGCATGGGCTTCTCATCCACCGGCGACAGCGGTGCCTGGCGCAGGGCATCGTAGGGCAGCACGGCCAGGTCAAAGGTCAGTTCCTCGGCACTGAACACCCACACCGGCACATCCAGGCTGCGCTCGCGATCCATGCGCAGGCGACGCGTCCGCGATTCGGCGGGAATGCCGTGTTCGTCCAGGAAGCGGTGCACGGCTTCCGGGTCGTCGCTGTGCAGGTGCAGCTGCACGGGGCTGTTGGCGTCGGCGGTGCCCTCCAGCACCGGGCCGGCCAGGCGCGGCGCGAAGCCGTGCAGGAACTCCAGCGCACGCATGGCGGCCTCGCGGCGGCGCTGCAGTTCGTTGCCGTGTTGGGGTCCGGAGAACAGCCGCTGGTACTCGCGTAGGGCGTCTTCGATCTCGGTGTTGCGGGGCAGGGAGGCATCGTCGTGGATGCCGAGCCGGCTGGCGGCCTTCAACTTGGCCTGGTGGTAGTCGCGGATGCCGCCTTCGGCCATCAGGCGGGCGGCTTCGTGGGCGAGGCGGTGGCGCCGCTCGCGGGTCTGGCTGGCAGCATGCTGACGGGCGCGGTGCATGCGATGACTCCCTGTTGCGACCTGGCTACAGATTAGCGCACGGATGTGACATCTGCGTGGGTATGGCGCGGAGATGCCAACCAACGGTTGGCACCCACCGATGCTTTGGCAGGTGCCGACCTTGGTCGGCACGGGGCGCCAACCAAGGTTGGCAGCTACCAGAGCAGCGCGGGGCTGTGCCCGGCGGATGCATCGATGCCAATCAACGGTTGGCACCCACCGACGCTTTGGTAGGTGCCGACCTTGGTCGGCACGAGGCGCCAACCAAGGTTGGCCTCTACCAGGGTCGCATCGGTGCCAACCAACGGTTGGCACCCACCCATACCTGCCTCTTAGAAGATATCGAACGCGGCGGCGTCGGCCTGCGGCGTATTGAGGTTCAGGTCGTAGTCGGTCAGGCGGTCCATGTCTTCCACCTTCACCCACTCGGTCGCGCCGTTGAGCGTGGCCTGGACCATGCCGCTGGGCGGCTCGTTCTGCGCGATCGGGGTGTCCTTCAGCGCGGTGCGCATGTAGTCGATCCAGATCGGCAGGGCCGCCTTGCCACCGTACTCGCGGTAGCCCAGCGAGCGGAAGTCGTCGCGGCCCACCCACACGGTGGTCACGTACGGGCCGCCGAAGCCGGAGAACCAGGCGTCGCGGTGGTCGTTGGTGGAGCCGGTCTTGCCGCCCACGTCCTCGCGGCCGAGCACCTTGGCCTGCACGCCGGTACCGCGCTGGACGACGTCGCGCATCATCGATACCAGCTGGTAGGCGGTGCGGGCGTCGATCGCACGCGGAGCGGTGCGGGCATCGGGGTTGGCCGGCGCGGCCGGGGTTTCGGTCTTGGCTTCGGCCTTGGCCGCAGCGGCCGGGTCCACCTTCGGGGCCGGGGCGCCGAAGTTGAAGCCGTCCACCACCTGGTTCACCGGCTGGTCGCTGCTGCCGGCGCAGTCGCGGCAGGCCAGCGCCGGGTTTTCCTTGAACACCAGGTTGCCGTCGCGGTCATTGACCTGGTCGATCAGCCAGGTGTCCACGCGCGAGCCGCCGTTGGCGAACACCGCGTAGCCACGGGCCACCGACAGCGGGGTCAGCGAGGCGGTACCCAGCGACATCGACAGGTTCGGCGGCAGTTCGGATTCGGCGAAACCAAATTCGCTGATGTACTTGCGCGCGTAGTCCACGCCCATGCCATCGAGCAGGCGCACCGAGACCAGGTTGCGTGACTGCACCAGCGCTTCGCGCAGGCGCATCGGGCCGCGGAAGCCGCCACCGTCGTTCTGCGGGGCCCAGGTCTTGCCGCGGCGGTCGCGGAACACGACGGGCGCGTCGAGCACGATCGAGGCCGGGTTGTAGCCCTTGTCGAAGGCCGCGGCGTAGATGAAGGGCTTGAAGCTGGAACCCGGCTGGCGTCGGGCCTGGGTGGCACGGTTGAACTTGTTGCCGGAGAAGCTGAAGCCACCGACCAGCGCCTTCAGGGCGCCGTTGTGGGCGTCCAGCGAGACCAGCGCGGACTGGCCGCGCGGGATCTGGTCCAGCAGCCACTCACCTTCCTTGGCACCGGCACGCACGCGCACGATGTCGCCGCGCTGCACCAGCTTGCCCGGGGTCTTGTTGGTCCACTTGGCGGCACCGGCCGGCAGCACGATCTCGCTGCGGTTGGCCAGCACCACGGTGGCGCTGCCATCGGCGCCGGTGCTGGCGACGATCGCCGGCAGCAGGCCGGCCTGGCCGTACATGCCGCGCAGGTGCTCGGCCAGGGCGGCGGCGTCTTCGCCGGCACCCACCTGCACCTGCTTCTCCACGCCGTGCCAGCCGTGGCGGTGGTCGTACAGCAGCAGGCCGTCGCGCACCGACTGGTTGGCGGCGGTCTGCAGGGTGGAGTCGATGGTGGTGGTGACGTGGTAACCCTTGTTGACCACATCCCCGCCGAAGCGGGCGATCATTTCCTGGCGCACCAGCTCGGCCACGTACGGCGCGTCGACCTGCACCGGCGGCTCATGGGCGGTGGCGTGCATCGGCACGGCCTTGGCCGCGTCGGCCTCGGCCTGGCTGACGAACTTCAGGTCGGCCATGCGCTGCAGCACGTAATTGTCGCGGCGCTGGCGGGCGCGCTCCGGATTGGAGATCGGATTGCCCGAGGACGGGAACTTGGGGATGCCGGCCAGCGAGGCCATCTCGTCCAGGTCCAGCTCGTTCAGCTTCTTGCCGTAGTAGAACTCGGCGGCGGCGGCCACGCCGTAGGCGCGGTTGCCGAAGAAACTCTTGTTCAGGTACAGCTCGAAGATCTCGTCCTTGCTCAGCTCGGACTCGATCTTCCGTGCCAGCAGGATCTCGGCCAGCTTGCGGGTGTAGCTGTACTCGGAGCTGAGGAAGAACTGGCGGGCCACCTGCTGGGTGATGGTGGAACCACCCGGCACGCGCTTGTCGTTGGTGGTGGCCAGCAGCCACACCGCACGGCCGATGCCCATGTAGTCCACGCCGCCATGCTCGTAGAAGCGGGCGTCCTCGGTGGCCAGGAAGGCCTGCTTCAGGCGCTCGGGCACGTCCTTCATGGTGATCGGGGTGCGCCGGGTCTCGCCGAACACCGCCATCAGCTTGCCGTCGGCAGCATAGACGTACATCGGCTCCTGCATTTCCACGTCGCGCAGGGTCTGCACGTCGGGAAGCTTGGAGGACACAGCGTAGTACAGACCGCCCACGGCGGCCGCGCCGATCAGCGCCAGGACCAGGACAATCAGGAAGATCCAGCGCAGCCAGCGGCGGAGTCGAGTCATCGGGTTCAGATTCCGATTGCGAATTTCGTGGTCGCAGAGTATAGATTACGCAAGGTGGCGGCTGGGGTCGGCACCGGGGAGCGCAAGGGGAACAGTCAGGGGCTGCATCGTGAATCCGTGAGGAACTTCACAGCAGGGCCGTTGCCATTTGCTAAGAATACGTTATTAATGCTCGGGCGCAGGTCTTGCGTCCAAGTGCCCGTCGGCAGGGGAGAAACCGTGGGGCTCATCCCAAAAAGTCAGTCGCCGCTTGTAGGCGTCGATATCAGTTCGACTGCGGTAAAGCTTTTGCAGCTGTCCCGCAGCGGCAATCGTTTCCGTGTGGAACATTACGCTGTGGAACCTCTTCCGCCGAATGCGGTGGTAGAGAAGAACATCGTGGAAGTGGAGGCCGTGGGTGAGGCCATCCGCCGTGCCATGAACCGTTCAGGCAGCAAGGCCAAGCTGGCCGCTGCCGCCGTCGCCGGGTCGGCGGTGATCACCAAGGTGATCCCGATGCCGGCCGAGCTCGACGAGAACGACATGGAAGCCCAGATCGAGCTGGAAGCGGTCAACTACATTCCGTACCCGATCGAGGAAGTGAACCTGGACTTCGAGGTGATCGGGGCGATCCCGAACAACCCGGAGATGGTCCAGGTGCTGCTGGCCGCGTCGCGTTCGGAGAACGTGGAACTGCGCCAGTCGGCCCTGGAACTGGGTGGCCTGCAGGCCAAGGTGATGGACGTGGAGGCCTTCGCGGTCGAGAACGCCTACGCCCTGGTCGCCAGCGAGCTGCCGGTGTCCATCGACGGCGTGGTCGCGCTGGTCGATATCGGCGCCACCATGACCACCCTCAACGTCCTGCGCGGCGGCCGCAGCCTGTACAGCCGCGAACAGGTGTTCGGTGGCAAGCAGCTGACCGACGAGATCATGCGCCGTTACGGCCTGAGCTACGAGGAGGCCGGCCTGGCCAAGCGCCAGGGCGGGCTGCCGGAAAGCTACGAGATGGAAGTGCTGGAGCCGTTCAAGGAAGCCACGGTCCAGCAGATCAGCCGCCTGCTGCAGTTCTTCTATGCAGGCAGTGAGTTCAACCGCGTTGATCACATCGTGCTGGCCGGCGGCTGCGCCGTGCTGGGCGGGCTGCCGGAAATGGTCGAGGAACAGCTGGGCGTGCCGACCGTGGTCGCCAACCCGCTGGCACAGATGACGTTGGGCCCGAAGGTGAACGCGCATGCGCTGGCCCAGGATGCCCCCGCGCTGATGATCGCCACCGGTCTGGCGCTGAGGAGCTTCGACTGATGGCACGCATCAATCTATTGCCCTGGCGCGCCGAGCGGCGCAAGCAACGCCAGCGCGAGTTCTACGCAATGCTGGGCATGGCCGCGATCGGTGGCCTGCTGCTGTCGCTGCTGATCTGGTTCTATTACGACCGGCAGGTGAGCGGCCAGATGGACCGCAATGCCTATCTGGAAGCCGAGATCGAGAAGGTCAAGGAACAGAACAAGGAGATCGATCGCCTCGATGCGCAGAAGGACCGCCTGCTGGCCCGCAAGAAGGTGATCGAGGAACTGCAGGCCAAGCGCTCGCAGATGGTCCACCTGTTCGACGCGTTGGTGCGCACGATTCCTGACGGCGTGGTGCTGACCGCCCTGCAGCAGGAGGGGGACATGCTCACCCTCGAGGGACGCACCCAGTCCAATGCACGCGTGTCGGCTTACATGCGCAACCTGGAAACCTCCGGCTGGATGACCAACCCGGAGCTGTCGATCATCCAGGCCAGTGCCGGCGACAAGAGTGCAGCCGGTCCGGTATCGGACATCAAGGCGCTGCCGTACATGTTCAAGGTCACGGTGAAGCTGCCGGCGCAGAGTGAAGAGACAGGCACTGCCGGTTTGAACGCGGATGGCAGCGTGGCGGCCGCCCCGGCTGCGACGCCCGCCGTGGCGCCGCTTGCCGCCGGCCCCGATGCTGCGGCCCCGGCTGCTGCACCAGCACCGGCCCCGGCCCAACCGGCGGCGGCCCCGGCCGCAGCACCCGCCAGCGCACCGGCGCCTGCACCGGCCAAGCCGAACCAGCCCGCCGCACCGGCTCCGGCCGCCAGGCCTGAGGGCAGCCGCCTGGCGCAGCCGCCGCAGGCCTCTTACGCCCCGCTGCAGGGGGACCGCGCATGAGCCAGAAAATCGATCTGAAGAACCTGGATTTCAACGACATCGGCAACTGGCCGCAGAAGGCCAAGATCGTCTTCTGTTCGTTGCTGGCCCTGGTCATCATGTTCGTTGCATGGATGCTGCTGATCAGCGGCAAGCGCGATGAACTGGCCAGCCTGGAATCGAAGGAAAGCGATCTGCGTACCGAGTTCTCCAAGCAGCAGGAACGCGCGGTGAACCTGGGGCCGCTGAAGCAGCAGCTGGCGCAGATGGAGCAGGTGCTGCAGCAGATGCTGCGGCAGCTGCCCAGCAAGACCGAAATGCCGGACCTGATCATCGACATCTCGCAGACCGCGCTGTCCAGCGGCCTGACCAGCCAGCTGTTCGAACCGGAACAGGAGCAGGTCAAGGAGTTCTACGCCGAGAAGCCGATCAAGCTGAAGATGGTGGGCAGCTACCACCAGTTCGGTGCGTTCGTCAGTGGCGTGGCCTCGCTGCCGCGCGTGGTGATCCTGACCATGCACGACATCAATCTGAAGCCGGCGGACAAGGCCGGCGGTGGTTCGCGTGCCGGTGCGCTGGAATTGTCCGGCACGGTCAAGACCTACCGGTATCTCGACGAGACCGAGGTGCAGGAACAGCAGAAGGCTGAAGCCGGCAAGGAGGGCAGCAAGTGATCCGTTCCTTCTTTGCACGCTGCGGGATGGCCGCTGCCGTGTTGCTGCTGGCCGCCTGCGGCCGTGGCGTGACCAGCACGCCGGGCGATGCGCCGAATCTCGAGAAGTGGGTGGAAGGCGAACGTGCCCGGCCGGCGCAGCCGCTGGAACCGTTGCCTGTGATGCAGCAGTTCGAGACCTTCGAATACTCCGCGCAGGGCCTGCGTGATCCGTTCACCGATGCCTGGACCAATCCGCAGGGGAATGGCGGATTGCGGCCGGATCCGAACCGGCGCAAGGAGCCCCTGGAGGGCTTCCCGCTGGACGCACTGGACATGGTCGGTACCATCGGCACCGGCGGCGGCACCGTCGCACTGGTGATGGGGCCGGACAAGGTGACCTACCGGGTGCGCCCGGGCGGTTACCTGGGGCAGAGCGACGGGCGGGTCACTGCGGTCTTCGAAGACCGTGTGGAGCTGATCGAACTGGTGCCGGATGGCGCGGGTGGCTGGCTGGAACGGCCGGCAACGCTCTCGCTTGAAGATCAATGATCGTTTACTGGGGATAGCACGATGACCTTTCACCAAGCCAAGGGGCTGCGTCCCAACCGGCGCTCTACCTTGAACCGTGTCAGCGCGTTGGGAGTCGCGCTGATGCTGGCCTGCGCTCCGGCGCTGGCCGCCGCACCGGCGGAGAAGCCGGTGGGCACCACCGTCGCACCGGCCGCGGCACCGGCCGGCCTGTCGGTGGCCAAGATCGATTTCAAGCGCGGCGATGATGGCGCGGGCCGCCTGATCGTGCAGTTTGACGGCCAGGGCGCGATCCCGGACCTGCGCACGCAGGGCAACAGCGTGGTGGTCGACGTGGGCAATGCCCGCCTGCCGGCCAACCTGCAGAAGCCGTTGAACGTCGTCGACTTCGCCACGCCGGTGCAGCGCATCGACGCCAAGCCGTCCGGCGCCGGCACCCAGCTGGTGCTGAGCACCGGCGGTGCGGTGGAGTCGCTGGCCTACCAGAGCGGCAACGAATACGTGGTGGAGATCAGCGCGCGGCAGGCTCCGGCCGCCGTCGGTGCAGTGACCGCCGGCAGCGTCACCCAGGCCGCAAAGGCCGTCGGCCAACGTGGCTTCACCGGCAAGCCGGTGACCTTCAACTTCCAGGACGTGCCAGTGCGCACCGTGCTGCAGTTGATCGCCGAAGAGTCCAACCTCAACGTGGTGGCCTCCGACTCGGTGCAGGGCAATGTGACCCTGCGCCTGGTCAACGTGCCGTGGGACCAGGCACTGGACATCGTGCTGCGTGCCAAGGGCCTGGACAAGCGACGCGATGGCAGCGTGATCTGGGTCGGCCCGCAGGCAGAGCTGGCCAAGTTCGAGCAGGAGAAGGAAGACGCGCGCATCGCCATCGAGAACCGCGAAGACCTGGTGACCGATTACGTCCAGATCAACTACCACAGCGCCACCCAGATCTTCAAAGCCCTGACCGAAGCCAAGGGCATCGGCGGGGGTGGCGGTGGTGGCGCAGGTGGCGGTGGTGGTGGGTCGTCGCAGGAGGAGAGTGGCTTCCTGTCCGGCCGTGGCCGCATCGTTGCCGACGAGCGCACCAACACGCTGATGATCAGCGACATTCCGAAGAAGATCGCGCGCATGCGTGAGCTGATCAACGTGATCGACCGCCCGGTCGACCAGGTGCTGATCGAAAGCCGCATCGTGATCGCCACCGATACGTTCGCGCGTGAGCTGGGCGCGCGGTTCGGCATCAGTGGCAGCCGCGACAACGCCTACTTCAGCGGCAATCTGGAAGCCAACGAGGCAACCCGCAAATCGCAGGTCGAAGCCAATGCGACCAACGCCAAGGCCTACCGCGACTGGCTGGCCGGTGGCAGTACGGGCCCGGCGCCGGTGCCGGTCGGCTCGGCAATCACCCGTGGCCTGAACTGGGCCATGCCGGCGGCGTCCACCAACCCGGCAGGCTCGCTTGCGCTGTCGATCCTCAATGCCGGCTACCTGCTGGACGTCGAGCTGTCGGCCATGCAAGAGGAGTCGCGTGGTGAAGTGATCTCCAACCCGCGCGTGGTCACCACCAACCAGCGCGAGGCCCTGATCAAGCAGGGTAAGGAAATCGGCTATGTGACCATCAGCGCCGGTGCGGGCGGTGTCGCTACGCCGAACGTGCAGTTCAAGGAAGTGGTGCTGGAACTGAAGGTCACCCCGACTATCACCAACGACAACCGCGTGTTCCTCAACATGCAGGTGAAGAAGGATGAAGTGGACCGGCTGATCCAGCTGGAAGGCTATGGCACCGTGCCGTCGATCAACCGCCGCGAAGTGAACACCGCAGTGCTGGTCGAGGACGGGCAGACCGTGGTCATCGGTGGTGTGTACGAGTTCACCGACCGCAACAGCATCAGCAAGGTTCCGTTCCTGGGCGATGTACCGTTCCTGGGCAACCTGTTCAAGAAGCGTGGCCGCAGCAAGGACAAGGCCGAGCTGCTGGTGTTCGTTACCCCGAAGGTGCTGCGCGTAGCCAGGCAGAACTGAGCCAGCGCACCCGCGACACGAAGAAGGGCCGCCATGTGCGGCCCTTCTTCGTTCATGCCGGACGTAATCCGCGGATGATCCGGTAGATCCACGCCCTGCGTGGAGGAGAGGCCCGTTCAGCCGTTCTTGATGCCAATCGCAGGGCACCCTGCGATGATGTGGGGAACCCGTGCCGTCCCGCGCCGGTCAAAGGCCCCCATGAACCTGCCACCGCCGATGCCCGAAACCGCCTCGCCGCCGCCCGCGCCGGCCGCCTCCCGCCTGCATGGCGCCTTCAACCAGTTGCGCGACGCGCTGTCGGCCGAAATCGTCGGCCAGGCGGCTTTGGTCGAACGCCTGTTGATCGCATTGCTGGCCGACGGGCACCTGCTGGTGGAGGGCGCCCCGGGACTGGCCAAGACCACGGCCATCCGCGCACTGGCCTCGCGCCTGGAGGCGGATTTCGCCCGCGTGCAGTTCACCCCCGACCTGCTGCCGGCCGACCTGACCGGCACCGAGATCTGGCGCCCGCAGGAAGGGCGCTTCGAATTCGTACCCGGCCCGATCTTCCACCCGATCCTGCTGGCCGATGAAATCAATCGCGCGCCAGCCAAGGTGCAGTCGGCACTGCTGGAAGCGATGGGCGAGCGCCAGGTCACCGTTGGCCGCCACACCTATGCGTTGCCGCCGCTGTTCCTGGTGATGGCCACGCAGAACCCGATCGAGCAGGAAGGTACCTTCCCGCTGCCGGAAGCGCAGCTGGACCGTTTCCTGATGCACGTACGCATCGGCTATCCGGACCAGGCCGCCGAATCGGAGATCCTGCGGCTCGCCCGCGAGCGTGCCCGTGGCGCACTGGGCGAAGCGGCACCCGCACCGGCGAAGCTGCCGATGCAGGATGTGTTCGACGCCCGCCGCGAAGTGCTGGACCTGCACATGGCGCCGGCGCTGGAACGCTACCTGATCGAGCTGGTGCTGGCTTCGCGTGATCCGGCGCGCTATGACGCTGGCCTGGGCCGCCGCATTGCCTGGGGCGCCAGCCCGCGCGGTTCCATCGCACTGGAACGCTGCGCGCGTGCGCGCGCCTGGCTGGCCGGCCGCGATTTCGTCACCCCTGATGATGTGCGTGCGGTCGCTGCCGACGTGCTGCGCCATCGCGTGCTGCCCAGCTACGAAGCCACTGCCGAAGGCTGGGATGGCGAACGCCTGGTGCAGGAGCTGCTGGCCCGGGTGCCGGCGCCCTGAGCCTGCGCATGACCGATCCATCCCTGGAAGCCGCATCCACCGTCAGTGATGGCGACGGACTGCGCCCGCACCTGTCCGAACTGGTGGCCCTGCGCCGGCTGGCACAGCGGCCGCCGCCGCCACGCCGTGGCCGTGCCGGCAACGCCGGGCAGGCGCCGTCGCCGCTGCGTGGGCGTGGCATGGAGTACGCCGAGTCACGCGAGTACGTGGCCGGTGATGATGCACGGCATATCGACTGGCGCGTGACCGCGCGGACCGGCCGTGCCCATACCAAGCTGTTCCAGGCCGAGCGCGAGCGGGTCAGCCTGATCGTGGCCGATACGTCGCCGGCGCTGTATTTCGGCACCCGCGTGCGATTCAAGTCGGTGCAGGCGGCCCGCGCGGGCGCCGTCGCCGCGTGGTCGGCGCAGCGCCGCGGTGATCGCGTGGGTGCCCTGCGCGGCAGCGACCGCGAAGCGCCGATTGCACCCGCGGGTGGGCCGCGTGGTGTACTGCGCGTGCTCGACGCACTCACCCGCTGGTACACACAGCCGCCCGCCGACGATCTCGGCCTGGAACGCGCGCTGGACCATGCCGCCCGCGTGCTGCGCCCCGGGGCGCGCATGCTGGTGCTGGCCGATCCGCAGCAGGCCGCGCGGATTCCCGTCGTGCGCTGGAGCGCGCTGGCCCAGCACCATGACCTCAGCCTGGTGCTGCTGGTCGATCCCCTCGAACTGCAACCGCCCTCGGCGGCCCTGCAGTTCCAGACCGCGCAGCAGCGCATTGGCCTCGACCTGCGTCGCAGCGAGGTGCAGGCGCACTGGCAGGCGCATTTTGTCGAACCACTGCAGGCGCTGCGCCGCCAGCTCGGCGCACGCCGCGTTGACGTGCAGGTGTTGTCCACCGATGCGCCCAGCGACGCCTGGTTGGCACCACCGGTAACCGAGGTGCCGGCATGAGCGCCAACCTTCCGCTGCGCGATGTGCAGTTGCCGCCGGCACCGTCGTGGTGGCCGCCGGCCCCCGGCTATCTGATGGTCGGGGGCGCGGTGTTGCTGGTGATCCTGGCGCTGGCCCTGCTGTGGTGGAAACGCCGCCGTCGTCGCCAACGCTGGTTGCAGGCGTTCGACCAGGAGCTGACCACCACCGCCGATGCCACCGCGGAACTGGCGGCGATCGCCGGCCTGCTGCGTCGCGCCGCGCGACAGGCACAGCCCGGCAGTGAATCCCTGCGTGACGATGCCTGGTGGCAGCGCGTGGATCCGAAGGGCACGTTGCCGGATGCGCGCCGCAACCTCCTGGCCGAAGGTGCCTATCGTCCCCGCGTGGACGCCAGCGAAGTGGCGGCCGTGCGTAGCTGGGCGCGCGGGCGCTACCTGGCGATGCTGCTGGAGCGCCGCCGATGAACCTGCTGGCAAGTTACTGGCCGTGGCCTGACCTGCAGCTGGCGTGGCCGCTGGCCCTGCTGGCGTTGCCGCTGCCACTGCTGATGCGCTGGTGGAAGCGTCGTGCCGATCCCGGTGCTGCGCTGCGCGTGCCCTATGCGGCGACGGAACTGGAAGCGCTGGCCGGTGGCGGCCGCGTTGATGTTTCGTGGCTGCGTACGCTGCTGTTGTGGCTGGGCTGGTGCGCGCTGTGCGTCGCACTGGCTCGCCCGCAACAGCTGGGTGAAGCGATCACGCCACCGCAGCAGGGCCGGCAGATGATGCTGGCGATGGACGTGTCCGGCAGCATGGGCGAGGGCGACATGGTGCTGGGGGGGCAGGCGGTGGATCGCCTCACCGCAGCCAAGGCCGTGCTGGCCGATTTCCTGGATCGTCGTGCCGGCGATCGCATCGGCCTGCTGATCTTCGGGGACCGCGCTTATACGCTCACGCCACTCACTGCGGACCTGGCCAGTGTGCGCGACCAGCTGCGCGACAGCGTGGTCGGCCTGGCCGGGCGCGAGACGGCCATCGGTGATGCCATCGGCCTGGCGGTGAAGCGCCTGCGCAGCCAGCCGGAAGGGCAACGTGTACTGATCCTGCTGACCGACGGCGTCAGCAATGCCGGCGTGCTGGAACCGCTGCGTGCGGCCGAAGTCGCGCAGGCTGAAGGGGTGCGCATCCACACCGTCGCGTTTGGTGGCGATGGCAGCATGCGCTTCCTCGGTATTCCGATTTCCGCTGACCAGGACCCGGTCGACGAGGCCACGTTGAAGAAGATTGCCAGTCTGACCGGTGGCCAGTTCTTCCGCGCACGCGATACCGCGCAGCTGGCCGGCATCTACGCCGAACTGGATCGTCTGGAGCCGATCGCTGCGAAGGGGCCGAGCCTGCGCCCGCGCGAGGAGCGCTATGCGTGGCCATTGGTCCTGGCCTTGCTGCTGGGGGCATTGGCATGGGTGTGGCCGGAGCGCCGTCGATGATCGCGTTGGCATCCCATCTTCCCGACTGGAATGCACTGCACTTCCTGCGCCCGGAATGGCTGTGGGCCTTGCTGGCCTTGCCGGTGATTCTCGCCGTGGCACTGTACCGGCAGCGGCGCAGCGATGCGTGGCGGCAGGCGGTGGATGCGCACCTGTTGCCGCATCTGCTGGCAGCCGGTGCTCGCCGTCGCGTGCGGCTGCCATTGGCAGTGCTGCTGGGGTGGACGCTGGCAGCACTGGCGATGGCGGGGCCGAGCTGGCGGCAGCAGGCACAGCCGATGTTCCAGCCCAGCGCACCGCTGCTGATCGTGCTGGATCTGTCCAGCCGCATCACTGCCACCGACCTGCCACCGTCGCGCCTGCTGCAGGCAAGGGCCAAGGTCGGCGAGCTCCTGCGTGCACGCAAGGGTGGGCAGGTGGGGCTGGTGGTGTACGCCGAAGATGCCTACACCGTCGCGCCGCTGACCGATGACGGCAGCAACGTCGCGCTGTATCTGGATGCCTTGTCGCCGGATGTGATGCCGCGTGATGGCCAGCGTGCCGACCGTGGCATCGACTGGGCCACGCGGCTGATGCGGCAGATCGCTGCAGCGCAGGGACAGATCCTGCTGGTCACCGATCAAGCCGATGGTGAAGCTGCATTGGCGGCCGCGCAGGCACGTGGGCTCGGCCTGCAGGTGTCGGTGCTGGGGCTCGGTACACCGGCGGGTGCGGCGTATCGTGACGACAGCGGACAGATCCGCCAGGCTGCGCTGGACGAAGGTCGCCTGCGTGCGGTGGCCACGGCAGGTGGCGGTCGCTATGCGCGCATCACCGCCGATGGCAGTGACCTGCGCGCACTGGGTGTGCTTGATGCACGCGAAGGTACTGCGGCGCAGCGGCCCGACGAGGGCAGGCAATGGCGCGATGAAGGATTCTGGCTGCTGCCACCGGTGATGCTGCTGGCGCTGCTCGCCTTCCGCCGCCGCGCGCTGCTGGCCGCAGTGCTGGCGGTGGGCCTGCTGCCATGGATGGGGGATGTGCAGGCGCAGGCAGCTCCAGCGCCCGCTTCGCCGCCATCGCAGGGCACGCTGTGGAAGCGCGCCGACCAGTTGCAGCACCAGCGCCTGGCCGACGGCGTGCAGGCCTATCGCGCGGGCGACTTCGCCACTGCGCGCAAGCAGTTCGAGGGCATCGACAGTGATGCGGGCTGGTACAACCTGGCCAACACGCTGGCGCGCCAGGGCAGCTACGACGAAGCCATCGCCGCCTACGACCGCGCGCTGGCGCTGCATCCCGGCATGGCCGATGCGGTCGCCAACCGTGCCGTGGTTGATGCCGCACGCAAGCGCAAGCAGTCGGGGGGGCGGGGCCAGGACCAGCAGAAACCGCAGCAGAACGGGCAGCAGAAGCAGCAGAACAATTCACAGGGCCAGCGGAACCCGCAGGGCCAGCAACCGCAGCAGGGCCAGAAGGATCCAGGACAGGGTCAGCCACCATCTCAGCAGGGCCAGCAGGGGCAGCCCCAGGCGGGTAACGACGACGCGCAGTCGGCGCCTCAGCCCGGTGAGCGTGGCCGCGATGGACAGCAGGCGCCACCACAGGTGGAGGATGCCAAGGCGCAGGCCCAGGCTGATGAGCAGCAGCGCCAGCGCATGCAGCAGGCGATGCAGCAGGCACGTGAGGGCAAGGGCGAACAGGATGGCAAACCCGTGCCAGGCAGTGACGGCACTACTCCGCGCCAACGCGAGGAGCAACAGGCGGTGGAGGCGTGGATGCGGCGCGTGCCGGATGATCCGGGCGCATTGCTGCGGGCCAAGTTCCAGCTGGAAAACGAGCGCAGGAAGAGGGAAGGGCGATGACGCGGGCGATCAACATGCACGGGCATTGGCCCCGACAGGTACTGGCGGCGCTGCTGCTGTGGCTGCCGCTGCTGGCCTGGGCGCAGCCGCGCGCGTGGCTGGACCGCGACCGCATCGCGATGGGCGACACGGTCACGCTCAATGTCGAGAGCGACCAGGGCGCCCCTGACTTCACACCGTTGCGTACCGACTTCGACCTCAGCGGGCAGACCAGCAGCCGCCAGGTGGAGTGGAGCAACGGCAGCATGCAGCAGCGCAACCTGTATGGCGTGGCGCTGACGCCACGGCGTAGTGGTGCACTGGTGGTGCCGGGCCTGCAGGTGGGCAGCGTCCGTACCGCGCCGCTGACCCTGCAGGTGGATGCCGCTGCCGTGGCCGGCCCCGACAGCAATGCGGTGGCATTCATCGAAACCGTTGTCGATGACGAAACGCCGTATGTGCAGCAGAGCGTAGGCGTGGTGGTGAGGCTGTTCTTCGCCTCTCAGCTGGCCTCTGGCGAACTGGTGCTGGATACCCCGGCGGGTGCGTCGCTACAGCGGGTAGGCGATGACCGCACCGATGTGCGGCAGGTCAACGGCCGCCGCTACAACGTGGTCGAGCGCCGCTTCCTGCTGATCCCCGAGCGCAGCGGTGCACTTCGGCTGGCCGGTGCGCGCTTCAGTGGGCGCAGTGCCGGTGGCTTCTTCGACGACTTCTTCGGCGGCGGCGACGGCCGCATGAATGCCACCGGCGCCGATCGCACGCTGAAGGTGCAGGCGCAACCGGCACAGGCGCCGCAGCCATGGCTTCCGCTGCAAAGCCTCCAGCTGCGCTACACCAGTGCGCCGACCAGCGCCCGTACCGGTGAGGCCGCCACTGTGGTGGTCGAGGCGATTGCCGAAGGGGCAACCCGCGCACAGTTCACCGACCTGCCGGTGCCGGATCTGGGCACCCATGCGCAGGTATTCGCCGAACCTGCGCAGTACGAAGAATCGTTCAATGGCAGCACGCCGCGGCTGAAGATCACCCGCCGCTACTCGATCGTGCCGCGCCAGCCAGGCTCGCTGGTGGTGCCGGGGCCGCGCCTGCCGTGGTGGGATGTGCGCGCAGGCAAGGCGCAGGAAGCGAAGCTGCCGGGCCTGACACTGGCTGTCGCAGCCGGCAATGGCGGTGGCAGTGCTTCACCTGCGCCGCTGCCGCCGATCGACACCGATGCTGCGCTGCCGGGTGGCGATGGCCAGGACAGCCGTATCGCCGCGACCGATCCGCGCGCCAGCGGCCTGGCCGAACGCCCGTGGCCGTGGATGGGCGCGGCCATCGGCCTGGCGCTGCTGTGGCTGCTGACCCTGTTGTGGGGCTGGCAGCGAGGCCGCCGACCGCGTGCGGCGACGCCTGCAGTCGGCAGGCCCTCTGTGCCGACTGTGGCGCGCGGACGTGCCGGCCTGACCGAGCTGCGCCGCACGCTGGATGGCGAAGGCTTCGATCAGGTGGAAGCGCAGCTGTGCGCGATGGCCGGGGTTGAGCGCATCGAGCAGGTCATCGCGCGGTTGGATGACCCTGGCCAGCGCCAGGTGCTGCAGGACCTGCAGCAGGCACGCTGGGGCGGGCAGGGCGATCTGGCATCGCTACGCGCGCGTCTGCGCGAGGTCTTCCGTGACGGACCGCACTGGTCGGCGGCTACCGGCGCCGCTGACACTGGCCTGGCGCCGCTGTATCCAACGCGGCGAACCTGAACCGGCGCCGCTTGCGCGCTTTGTTAGAGTGCATTCATTTTTCGAGGAAACCCGCGCATGACAGCAGCTGCTGCCGACAAGAAGAAGTTGCCCCTGCATTGGAAGATGGGCATCGGCTTTGCGATCGGCCTGATCCTGGGACTGATCGTGCACGCCCTGGGCGGCAGCGTCGATGGTCTGCAGGCCGGTGCCAAGTGGGTAATGGACTACATCACCACCCCGGCGTCGGGCCTGTTCCTCAACCTGATCTTCATGCTGATCGTGCCGCTGATCTTCTCGGCGCTGATCATGGGCGTGTCGGAGATGGGCGACATCCGCGCCCTTGGCCGCATCGGCTGGAAGACCCTGGCGTATACCGTGCTGCTGTCCGGCATTGCCGTGGGCATCGGCCTGGTGCTGGTCAACCTGCTCAAGCCGGGTGCCGGCGTCGACCCGCAGGTCGCTGCGATGATGCTCTCGGAGAACGCCGAGCGCAGCAAGGAAATCGTTGCTGGCATCCATGGCACGCCGAAGGGCATGGACATGCTGCTGTCGATCGTGCCGAGCAACGTGCTGCAGGCCGCGTCCGACAACGGCGCGATCCTGTCGCTGATGTTCTTCGCGCTGATGTTCGGCATCGGCATGGTGCTGACCGACAATGAGAAGGTCGCGCCGCTGCGCCGCGCCATTGAAGGCGTGTTCGAAATCTCGATGACCCTGATCAACCTGGTCATCCGCCTGGCCCCGTATGCGGTGGCCTGCTTCATGTTCAACCTGGCCGCGCTGTTCGGCTTCGAGCTGATCATCCGCCTCGGTGCCTACGTGGGCGTGGTGGTGCTGGCACTCGGCCTGCACATGATCGTGACCTACGGTACCGCCGTGTGGCTGTCCGGCCGTTCGCCGCTGTCGTTCTTCCGCGATACCCAGGAAGCGACGGTGATGGCGTTCTCCACCGCCTCCAGCAACGCCACCCTGCCGACCGCGCTGCGCGTGGCCGACCAGATGGGCCTGCCGCAGCGCGTGTCGCGCTTCGTGCTGACCGTGGGCGCCACCGCCAACCAGAACGGCACCGCGCTGTTCGAGGGCGTGACGGTGATCTTCCTGGCCCAGTTCTTCGGCGTGGACCTGAGCATCGGCCAGCAGATCATGGTGATGGCGGTCTGCATCCTCGGTGGCATCGGCACCGCCGGCGTGCCGTCGGGCTCGCTGCCGGTGGTGGCGATGATCTGTGCGATGGTGGGCGTGAACCCGCTGGGCATTGGCCTGATCCTGGGCGTGAACCACTTCCTGGACATGTGCCGTACGGCGCTGAACGTGACCGGCGACCTGGCCCTGACCACCCTGGTGGCCAAGGGCGAATCGCACGACGGCCCGGCGCTGGGCCCGCAGCAGGACTGAGTCCAACGCCACCGCTGGCGACCTGATCGGGGTCGGATTCCTTTCCGCAAGGAAAGGGCTCCGACCCCGCTTCACATGCGGAATCCGGGGGAGATGACGACGTTGCCGGCCAGCGGCCGGCACGACCGGGCAAGGTGAACCGACCCCCCGCCCGGCGACTATGGGACAATAGGCCGCCCGCACGTCCGCGGCCGCCTCCCGATTCCGACAGAACCATGACGCAGCCTACCCGTCGCCAGTTGGCCAACGCCATCCGCTTCCTTGCCGCCGATGCGGTTGAAACCGCAAAGTCCGGCCACCCCGGCATGCCCATGGGCATGGCCGACATCGCCGAAGTCCTCTGGAACGACTATCTCCGCCATAACCCGAGCAACCCGCACTGGTTCAACCGCGACCGTTTCGTGCTGTCCAACGGCCACGGTTCGATGCTGCAGTACGCGCTGCTGCACCTGAGTGGTTACGACCTGCCGATCGAGCAGCTGAAGCTGTTCCGCCAGCTGGGCAGCCACACCGCCGGTCACCCGGAGCGCCACGAGACCCCGGGCGTGGAAACCACCACCGGCCCGCTGGGCCAGGGTTTCGCCAATGCCGTGGGCTTCGCCCTGGCCGAGAAGCTGCTGGCACAGCGCTTCAACCGCCCGGAGCTGGAAGTGGTCGACCACCGCACCTGGGTGTTCATGGGCGATGGCTGCCTGATGGAAGGTGTGTCGCATGAAGCGGCGTCGCTGGCCGGTACCTGGGGCCTGCACAAGCTGGTCTGCTTCTGGGACAACAACCACATCTCCATCGACGGCAATGTCGAGGGCTGGTTCACCGACAACACCCCGGAGCGTTTCGAGGCCTATGGTTGGAACGTCGTGCGCGATGTCGATGGCCATGACCCGGAGAGCATCAAGGCCGGCATCGAGGCCGCGCTGTCGCAGAGCGACAAGCCGACCCTGATCTGCTGCCGCACCACCATTGGCTTTGGTTCGCCGAACAAGGCGGGCAAGGAATCCAGCCACGGCGCACCGCTGGGCAAGGACGAACTGGAAGCCACCCGCAAGCAGCTGGGCTGGGAATACGGTCCGTTCGAGATCCCGCAGGCGATCTACGACGGCTGGCGCGCCAACGGCGCCGGCACGCTGCGCCAGGCCGAATGGGAACAGCTGTTCGACAAGTACGCCAGCCAGTACCCGGCTGAAGCGGCCGAACTGACCCGCCGCTCGCATGGCGAACTGCCGGCCGACTTCGTTGCCAAGGCCGATGCCTACATCGCCCAGGTGGCCGCCGAAGGCCCGACGATCGCCTCGCGCAAGGCGTCGCAGCTGGCCATCGAAGCCTATGCACCGCTGCTGCCGGAAATCGTCGGCGGCTCGGCTGACCTGGCGCACTCCAACCTGACCCTGTGGAAGGGCAGCAAATCGGTTGCCAGCGACGACGCCAACGCCAACTACGTGTACTACGGCGTGCGCGAGTTCGGCATGACCGCCATTGCCAACGGCCTGGCCCTGCACGGTGGCTTCATTCCGTTCGACGCCACCTTCCTGGTGTTCAGCGACTACGCCCGCAACGGCGTGCGCATGAGCGCGCTGATCCCGGCCCACGCCATCCACGTCTACACCCACGACTCGATCGGCCTGGGCGAAGACGGTCCGACCCACCAGCCGGTGGAGCACCTGGCCTCGCTGCGCTACATCCCGAACAACGACGTGTGGCGTCCGTGCGATGCGGTCGAGTCGGCGGTGAGCTGGAAGGCCGCGATCACCCGCCAGGACGGCCCGAGCTGCCTGGTGTTCAGCCGCCAGAACCTGCCGCACCAGCCGCGCAACGCCGAGCAGATCGCCCAGATCGAGCGCGGTGGCTACGTGCTGGCCGATGCCGACGGTACCCCGGACGTGATCCTGATCGCCACCGGTTCGGAAGTCTCGCTGGCCACCGAAGCCAAGGCCCAGCTGGACGCGGCCGGCCTCAAGACCCGCGTGGTCTCGATGCCGTCCACCGACGTGTTCCTGCGCCAGGATGCGGCCTACCGTGAATCGGTGCTGCCGAACGCCGTGCGCAAGCGCGTGGCGGTGGAAGCCGGCGTCACCGGTTTCTGGCGCCAGTTCGTCGGCCTGGACGGTGCCGTGATCGGTATCGACACCTTCGGTGCCTCGGCCCCGGCCGACCAGCTGTACAAGCACTTCGGCATCACCACTGCCCACGTGGTGGAAGCGGCCAAGTCGCTGTAAGCAGCTTCGCGACGTAATGAGGAAAGGCCGGCGCACGCCGGCCTTTTCTTTGCCGCAGGAAAAAGGGACGGAGGGGATTAAGTCGTTTGTGCACATGCGACTTAATCCCCTCCGTCCCCTTTTCTCAGGCGGTGCGCGCCAGTGCCAGCCGCAGGAGGCGCGCGTCCAGGCGCTCGGCGAAGTCCTTCGGTGCCTGCAGGCCCATGCGCTGCAGGTACACCGCATCGCCGTCGCCGGCCGGTTGCCGCAGAGCCGCCCAGACCGTGCGCAGCTTGTCGCCGCGGGTCTGCGTGTTGGCCTTCAGCCAACCCAGCGCCTTCACCAGCACCTGCTCGATCTCGTTGAAGTCGCTGCCCAGCGGATAGTCCGGCAGGCTGCCGTCGGCGCGGAACGGTGCCAGTGCCGCGGCCAGTGCCTGCGGCGTATTGCGCTGCAGGCGCTGCGGGTCGGGCTGGGACGCCGCCAACAGCTTGCGCGAGGCCTGTGCCTGCTGCAGCAGGCCACCCTGGAACGGGGCCTCGGTGATCGCGGTCATCGCATGCACGCAGTCCTCGTCGGTCAGGCCGCGCAGATCGGCGATGCCGTATTCGTTGAGGTAGATGTCGCGCAGGTGGCGGGGGATGGTGGTGTGCCCGTAGTTCCAGCGCACGTTGGATGCGCGCTGGCCCTTGTCATCGCGCGCCGCGCGGAACATCAAGACGCTGCGCGCTTCCGGCAGGGCATGTGCCATCGCCACGAAGTTGTACTGGCCACCCACGCCGGACACCACACGTCCGTCGTCCAGCGCATCCGACACGGCCGCGCCCAGTGCAGTGGCCATCATGCAGGAGTTGAAGAAGCGCGCATGGCGGCGTTGCAGGCGCTCCAGCGTCTCGTTGCCGCCATACAGCTGGTTGATTTCGCTGATGCGGCGCATGCCGATCGCACGACATTCGTCTTCCGGCAGCGTGCGCAGCCACTCGTAGAACTCCGGCGAGCCCAGGTAGAACGCGCCGTGCAGGTACTCGCCCTCGGCCGCCAGGGTGGCGTGGTCGATGGACAGCGTGCTGCCGTTCTCGATGCGCTGCATCAGCGCCAGGTCGTCGTGCACCTTGCGCTTGATCACCCCGGTCTGCACCAGCCGGCGGAAGCCTTCGTTGAGCATCTCGCTGCAGCCGTACAGGCCCACCTCGAACGGATCCAGTCCGCCGATCTCCTGCACCAGCGGGTGGCTGGCCAGGTGTGGATCCAGCGCATGCAGCACGCGGCGGTAGCGCGCGTTGTCGGTGTGGCGCAGCACCAGCGCATGGCTGAGCGCGTCGGCCAGCGTGCCGATGCCGATCTGCAGGGTGCCGCCGTCGCGCACCAGCGTGCTGGCGTACAGGCCGATGGCGTAGTCGGCATCGCCTACCGGCTGCCGCGGCAGCCCGAACAGCGCCGGGTACGGCGGCGGCGGGGTGATCACCAGATCGAAGAACGACACATCGACCGTGGCCGAGCCGCCCATGTAAGGCAGCTGCGGATCGATCTCGGCGATCAGCAACGGTCGCGGCAGCCCGCGCGCGGTCATCGCATCCAGCGTGTCCTGGGTGATGTCGTTGTTGCACGACAGCGAAAGCCGGCGATCGTTCGGCCGCATCGCCACCTTCTGCACGATCACCTGCGGCGCGCGCTGCGCGACCGCATCGGCGGCGTGGGTGTAGTTCAGGCTGGTATAGCTGGATTGCGCCTGCCGCGAACCGAGCAGGGCGCCGGACTGCATGTAGAACTCTTCCACCTGCACATGTGCCGGCAGCGCATCGCGCGCGATCGCATCGGCATAGGCCAGGCGCGGGAAATCGTCGCCGAAATGGCGCTGCGCGAACGGCGCCATGAAGCGCGCTTCCAGGCCGTTGCCGCGCGCCTTCGGCGGGTTCAGCGACAGCGCGGTATACAGCTGCAGCGGTCGCGACGGATCGTGCTCGACGCGTGCATAAAGGGCATTGAGCAGCCGATGCGGCTTGCCCAGTGCCAGCGGTGCCCCGATCCGCAGCGGCCCGTCCACGCGCGCAAACAACCAGTCGACGGCGGCGTCCAGGTCGGTGAGGTGTTCGGTCATGCGCGGCGGTCCTGCGTGTGGGGGAGTGCTGGCATTACAGCATGTCGGGCTTGAACCGCCGTCGACGCGAGACTTCGGCGCCGGAAACCATGAACTGGCCATCGCCCCGGTAATGCACCGTGCGCGGCAGTTTCGGCCGGGGCGCGACGTGGGCGCGCACGATTTCCCAGATGAACAGGTTGCTCGATTGCACCTGGCTGTCGTCGTAGAGTCGGCATTCGAAGCTCGAATGACATTGGCCGACCAGCGGCGCGCCGACATCGCGCGCGGGCAGCGCATCGAGCTCGAAACGGGCGAACTTGTCGACCTCGCGGCCGCTGCAGTTGCCGATGTCCACCACGGTGTCGAGCAGCTCCACGCCGGGCACGTTGATCACGCATTCGCCGCTGCCACGAGCCAGCGCATGGCTGTGGTTCGCGTCCCAGAGGTAGGTGGCGACCAGCGAGGGCGAGAAGTCCATCACCATGTGCCAGCCCATCGTCATCAGGTTGCGCTGGCCACGCCAAGCGGTACTGACCAGCACGATCGGGCCAGGTTCGAGGAAGCGGCGGGCCTGCTCGACCGGGAAATCCTTCTTGCGCAGCGCTTTCATCCGAATCCCGGGGCGGGTGGAATCGATGCTGGCGCAGCCGGGATGAACCCGGAGTCGAGGGGCTTGACAGATGATTCGATTACGCGCGTAATCGCGGTGTCGATTACGGATGTAAACCATGACCCCGATCAGCGAAGCCGAAGCTGTTGTGATGGAGGTGCTGTGGCAGCAGGCACCGCGTAGCGCCGATGAAGTGGTCGCCGCACTGGCCCACCGCGACTGGGCCGAACCGACCATCAAGACCCTGCTCAATCGTCTGCTGACCAAGGGCGCGATCGCCGCCGAGCGTGATGGCCGGCGCTACCTGTACCGCCCGCTGCTGCAGCGCCAGGCGTGGGTGGAGGCGCAGAGCCAGGACTTCATCGGCCGTGTCTTTGAAGGGCGCGTTGCGCCGTTGGTCGCGCACTTCAGCGAACGCGGCCAGTTGAGTGCGCAGGACATCGCCGAACTGAAGAAACTGATCCAGGAGCTGGACCATGACTGAGCTGCTCAACGGAGTGTGGCAGGGCAGCCTGTGGTTGGCGGTGGGCGCGGTCCTGCTGGCGGTGATGCGGCCGCTGCTGGTGCGATTGGGGGGCGCTGGTCTGGCATACCGCAGCTGGTGGCTGCTGCCGATGCTGCTGGTGGCACTGATGCTGCCGTTGCCGCAGGTTGCGTTGTTGCAGCAGGTACCCACGCTGCCGCTGAAAGTGCTGCCCGGTGCCATTGATGGCGCGGCCGGCCAGTCCTTGCCATGGGCCGGGTTGTTGCTGGCATTCTGGGCCGTGGGCACGGGCCTCTGCCTGCTGCGCGACCTGCGTGCGCAGCGCCGTTTCGAACGGAGCATGGGTCCACTGACGCCGCGCACCGATGGTAGCTGGCAGGCGAGCGGCGACCCGGGCCTGCCAGCGCTGGTTGGCCTGTGGCGGCCGCGCATCGTGGTTGGCCCTGACTTCGACCAGCACTTCAGTGCACAGGAACAGCACCTGATCCTGCAGCACGAACGCAGCCACCGTCGCAATGGCGACCACTGGGCCAACGGCGCGCTGCTGCTGGTGCGCGCGCTGTTCTGGTTCCACCCGCTGCTGCCCTGGGCCGCACGCCGCTTCCTGCGCGACCAGGAACTGGCCTGCGATGCCCGCACCATCGGCCCGCAGCCTGCGCTGCGCGGCCTCTACGCCAGCACGCTGCTGAAGGCGCAGCTGGCCCACCCGGTTGCGCCCGCGGTCTGCCATTGGCGCAGCCAACCCGTGTTGAAGGAGCGCATCGCCATGTTGAAGCAGTCCAAGCGGAAGGCATTGCCGTGGGTGTCGGGACAGGTACTGGTGGTCGGGTTGTGCCTGGGAATGGGAGCGGTGGCGTGGGCCAGCCAGGGCGGAGGCGCGGGAGGCCCGGCAGGGTCCGTCATGGATCGGGAGATCCAGGTCGACAAGATGCCGCCGCCGTCCTATCCGAAATCTGCGGTCGAGCAGCGCCAGGTGGGCGTGGTGAACCTGCGCGTGGAAGTGGATGCCCAAGGCCGTCCCACCGACGTCCAGGTGCTCAGCGCCACCAATCCGGGGGTGTTCGATGCTGTCTCGATTGCTGCGGCGCGCAGCTGGACCTATCGGCCCGCAGTGAAGAACGGCAAGCCGGTGGCCGGTGCCGTGCGCGTCCCGATTACCTACGCCATGGATGACACCGAGGACACGAAGTGAAGCGAGCGCCGCTGCTGATGATGGCGGTGCTGCTGGCGGGATGTGCAACCCAGGATCGCCTGACCACGGCCGATACCCGCAGCGAGAATGTGGGTCACCAGCGCCTGCGACCCGATGCGGGGGGAGGGACCGGCCAGATCCAGCCCTACGCGCTGGCCGCCAGCGAAGGCTACCGCATGCCACAACTGCATACGGCACCGGACCCGGTAGTGGGCGAGCGTGATCCACGCACCTCGCTGCCGCCGACTACGGTCTGCCTGCAGGTGGTGGTGGATGCGCAGGGCAGCGTTGAGCGCAGCATCCCGCTGACCGACCGCAGCGAATGCAGTGCGGGTGAGGCACCGGAGAATGCGCCCTTGCTGCAGGCAGCGCAGGAGGCGGTTGCCATGTGGAAGTACTCCTCCGCCGCAGTCTGTCACTTCGCGGCAGGCAAAGTGCCGGCTGATCGCGGCGACTGCCGCAGTGCCGAGCGGGTCGAACCGGTGGCCGTCACCCTGCAGTACGCCTTCACCTTCGAGGTCGTGAAGGGCCGGCAGACGGTCCGCACGCAGGGAAAATGATCGCGCGTGATGCCGGGTGGCGCCGGGCCATGCCCGGCCAGTACAGCGGCGTCGATCAGGCCCCGCCCTGGATGTTGGCCTTCACCGCTGGCTGCATCAGCTTCGGTTCTTCCAGCGTCGCATCGCGGGCCTGCCGCACGCTGACGAACTCCGCCTCGGCTACGCCCTCATGCACGTGGATGTTGTGCGCGCGCTGTTCGCCGATGGTGGTTTCGTTGGCGAAATCACGACCACCCGGGCCGTAGTCGTGGCAGACGAACACGCGCGTTGCATCGGGCAGGGCCAGCAGGCGCTGGATCGAGCGGTACAGCTGCGCGGCATCACCACCGGGGAAGTCACAGCGGGCGGTGCCACCATCGGGCATGAACAGCGAGTCGCCGGTGAACAGCGCATCGTCGATCAGGTAGGCGATGCTGTCGCTGGTATGGCCGGGCACGGCGATCACCTGGCAGCGCAGTTCGCCCAGAGCGAAGGTTTCGCCGTCGCTGAACAGGTGATCGAAGATCTCATCTGCGGCAGGAAGCTGCAGGCCATAGCGTGGTGCAAACGTTGCCTGTACCGCGCGGATGCCTTCGCCGATGGCCAGCGTGGCTTGCGGGAAACGGTGCTTCAGGCGGTGCCCGGCCGACACATGGTCAGCGTGGGCATGGGTTTCCAGCAGCCAGCGCAGCTGCAGGCCGTGTTGCTCGATGGCCTGCAACGCGGCATGCAGCGGCGCTTCACTGCTGGCGTCGGTATCCGGGTCGTAGTCCAGGACCGGGTCGATCAGCGCTGCCTCGCTACTGGCCGGGTCGCTGACCAGGTAGCTGAAGGTATTGCTGTCACGGTGGAAGAACGACTGCACCTGGACCGACATTGGAACCCTCCTCAGCGCGCGCCGAGCACGCGGTTCAGCAACTGCGCCAGGTTTTCACCGGCCAGCCGCAACTGCGCTTCGGCCAGCGGCCGGTAGCGCTCGGTGTATTCGTCACCGATTTTACGCGTGGCCGGATAAACGCCAGCTTGCATGGAAATGCGGCAGCTGGCCTCGGCCCACGTCTGCGGGTCGCGCTGCGGGTTGGACTGGCGCGCCAGCTTCGGCGCGCGCTGGCTCTGCAGCAGCGGCAGGTAGCCCGCGTCGTCCAGCTTGCGGGTGTTGAGCATGCCGCTGTCCCACAGCGAGTGCAGGTTGGTACCGCGGTTGCCGAACTGCAGCTGGAAATCGTTGCCGCCCTTGTCGTGCGCGTAACCGGCGTGCATCGGCTGATGGATGTCGCCGACCAGGTGCACGACGAACTTCAGCGCCTGCAGACGCTCGCCATCGGTCAGGCTGCGGTCGCCGAGGATGGTGCTCTGTGCCTTCAGGGCCTCGACGATGCAGTTGCCGTTCCTGCAGTGCTTCGGTGCTTCGTAATGGCAATTGTCTTCGGCGATGTTGACGTAGTGCCAGCCGGCCGAACGACGACCCAGGCCCGGGTCCTTGGCGCGCAACTGGTCGGCCCAGGGCGCGATGCTGGCCAGCGTGGCGTCCGGTTCGGTGGCCAGCAGGCGATCCACTTCGGCACGGGCGGTGGGATTGAGGCGGGCGTCGGCGACTTCGGCGACAAGGCGGTGGCCTTGCGCGCCCCAGGCATGGGCCGGGGCGGAAGCGGACAGCAGGGCCGGCGCCAGGGCGGCGGCGAGGAACAGGGAATGCAGGGCTTTCATGTGCACATTCTAGCGGGGTAGGTGGATTGAAGAGCGGCGCGTTCCTGTTCCGAAGCGGGAGCGCAGCGGGAGGCGCGGCGTGTCCCGGCTCTGCTCCCCGCCTCGCCCCAGCTCCGGAACCGCTTCAGTCCCAGGCACAAAAAAGCCCCGGCAATCACCGGGGCAACATGCTGCGAGGGTTTTGCGTATGGCGGGGGAGCGGGGGCGCCGCCCCCGCGCCCCCCCCCCCCCCCCCCCCCCCCCCCCCCCCCCCCGCCCAACACACCGCTTAGAACTTGAAGACGTACGAAGCGCCGTAGACCAGCGGATCGATGTTGACCGTGCCGATCTTCTCGCCGTTCAACTTCACCTTGCTGTCGATGTCGATCCAGCGCATGTCCACACGCAGGGCGCCCTTCTCGCCGATCGCGAAGTCGATGCCCGCATGCGCGGCCAGGCCCCACGAATCCTGCAGCTTCAGCTTGCTGCCGGCCAGCGCACCGGTGGTGTCTTCGCTGAAGAAGGTCGTGTAGTTCACGCCCGCGCCGACGAACGGCGAGACCTTGCCCTTGCTGTTGAAGTGGTACTGCAGGGTCACCACCGGCGGCAACTGCTTGGTGCTGCCGACGCGGCCGAGGCCATTGATGTTGATGTCGTGCTTGAACGGCAGCGCGGCCAGCACTTCGATGCCCAGGTTGTCGGCAATGAAGTACTCGCCGGTGATGGTCGGCTTGACGTCGTTGTCGACGTCGACCTTCAGCGTGTGGCCGGCCAGCCAGCCGTTGTTCGACTTCGGCGCCACCTGGTGGACGCCGGCCGAGACGGTCCAGTCGCCCTTGGACTGGGCCATGGCCGGGGCGGCGGCGAGGGACAGGGCGGCGGCCAGGCCGGCCAGGATCAGGGGGGAGGTCTTGCGCATGGGGGTGATCTCGTTGCTGGGTGGATGGCGACAGTCTCGGCCTCACGCCGTGCTAACGCTTTGATCCGGATCAAATCCTGTCCGCCGGCCCTCTGGCCCGGGCGCTGGCCCACGGTGGCCAGCCCCGGTTTGCTAGACTTGTGGGCCCTATCCATCCCGCCGCACCCGTAGCGGCCGCAGGAGCTTGAGAAATGGCAATCAAGGTTGGTATCAACGGTTTCGGTCGCATCGGGCGTAACGTCCTGCGCTCGGCGGTGCTGAACTTCGGCGACGACATCGAAATCGTGGCCATCAACGATCTGCTGGAGCCGGACTACCTGGCGTACATGCTCAAGTACGACTCCGTGCACGGCCGCTTCAAGGCCGACGTGGCGGTGCAGGGCAACGACCTGCTGGTCAACGGCAAGAAGATCCGCCTGACCCAGGAACGCGACCCGGCCAACCTGAAGTGGGATGAAGTCGGTGCCGACGTGGTGCTGGAAGCCACCGGCCTGTTCCTGACCAAGGAAACCGCGCAGAAGCACATCGATGCCGGCGCCAAGAAGGTCATCATGTCGGCGCCGTCGAAGGACGACACGCCGATGTTCGTCTACGGCGTGAACGACAAGACCTACGCCGGCCAGGCGATCATTTCCAACGCCTCGTGCACCACCAACTGCCTGGCCCCGCTGGCCAAGGTCATCAATGACAAGTGGGGCATCAAGCGCGGCCTGATGACCACCGTGCATGCGGCAACCGCCACCCAGAAGACCGTCGATGGCCCGTCCAACAAGGACTGGCGCGGTGGCCGTGGCATCCTGGAGAACATCATCCCGTCGTCCACCGGTGCGGCCAAGGCCGTCGGCGTGGTCATCCCGGAACTGAACAAGAAGCTGACCGGCATGAGCTTCCGCGTCCCGACCTCGGACGTGTCGGTGGTCGACCTGACCGTCGAACTGGAAAAGGAAGCCACCTACGCCGAGATCTGCGCGGAAGTGAAGGCACAGAGCGAAGGCCCGCTGAAGGGCATCCTGGGCTACACCGAAGACAAGGTGGTGGCCACCGATTTCCGCGGCGAAACCTGCACTTCGGTGTTCGACGCCGACGCTGGCATCGCCCTGGACGGCACCTTCGTCAAGCTGGTCACCTGGTACGACAACGAGTGGGGCTACTCGAACAAGTGCCTGGAAATGGCCAAGGTCATCGCCGCCAAGTAAGGCCGGCGAAGATCGCACACGAACCCCGGCCTGGCCGGGGTTCGTCGTTTATGGGGCCGGCCCTGTCGTAGCATGGGCCGGTCGACCGCTGCCGCTGGGGCGCGGGAACGCTATGGAAGCACGCAATGGAAGCACTGATTGCCCTGGTCGTACTGGTCCTGCTGGCCATCCCGCTGCTGCTGGTGGTGGCGCTGGTGATGATTGCCGGCCTGCGCCGCCGCGTCGCCGCGCTGGAAAGCGCCATGGCTGCCGCGCCGGTCGCCGCCATGCACGCGCCTGAACGGCCTGCGGCCCCCCCTGTGGCCAGTGCCGATCCACCGTTCCTGCGGCCGGTGGCGGCTGCTGCACCGCCTCCGCCTCCGCCCCCGCCTCAGCCAACGCCGGTGCGCGAAGCGGTGCCTGCGGCAACGGAGGCGCCGCGCCCGATCGCACCACCGCCGGTGCCACCCGCGCCGATGCAGCCACCGTTGCCTTCCGGACCGGCGCTGCCGAACTTCATCGAGCGCGGCATTGGCGCGGTCAAGCGCTGGTTCACCGAGGGCAACGTGCCGGTGAAGATCGGCATGCTGGTGCTGCTGGCCGGTGTCGCTGCGCTGCTGAAGTACGTCAGCGACCAGGGCTGGCTGGTGCTGCCGATCGAGCTGCGCCTGGCCGGTGTTACCGTCGGTGCACTGGGCCTGCTGGCGTTCGGCTGGCACCAGCGCGAGCGTCGGCGCCTGTTTGCGCTGGCCTTGCAGGGTGGTGCCATCGGCGTGCTGCTGCTGACCATCTTCGCGGCCTTCAAGCGTTTCGAGCTGATTCCGCCGGGCTTCGCCTTCGTCAGCTCCATTGCACTGGTGGCCGCGCTGTGCGTGCTGGCGGTGGTGCAGAACTCGCGCACGCTGGCGGTGCTGGGCATCCTCGCCGGCTTCATGGCACCGCTGTGGCTGTCCACCGGCAGCGGCAACCACGTGGGGTTGTTCAGCTACTACGCCGTGCTCAACGCCGGCATCTTCGCCATTGCCTGGTTCCGACCGTGGCGCGCGCTGAACCTGCTGGGCTTCGCCTTCACCTTCGGTATCGGCACGTTCTGGGGCGTGCTGCAGTACGCGCCTGACAAGTTCAGCAGCACCGAGCCGTTCCTGCTGCTGTTCTTCGCCTTCTACCTGCTGATCCCATTGCTCTACGCACGCCGGCAGCCCGCCGGGCAGCGTGACCTGGTCGATGGCAGCCTGGTGTTCGGTACGCCGTTGGTCGCGTTCTCGTTGCAGGCGGGGATGCTGTACCAGCAGCCGATGACGCTGGCGCTGTGCGCACTGGGCCTGGCCGCGATCTACGCGGCGCTGGCGTGGGCGTTGATCAGGCGCGCGTCGTACACCGTGCTGGCGCAGTCGCACGCGGTGCTGGCGGTGGGCTTTGCCACGCTGGCGGTGCCGCTGGCCTTGTCGGCGCGGGCCACCGGCGCGGTCTTCGCGCTGGAAGGCGCCGGACTGGCCTGGTTGGGCCTGCGCCAGAAGCGCTGGCTGCCGCAGGTGTCCGGCGCGCTGCTGCAGATGGGCGCTGCGTTCGCCTTCGTGGCCGGTGGCGATCACTGGCATGAGGACCTGCGCTTCCTGATCAATCCGACTGCCATCGGGGCGCTGCTGCTGGCCCTGGCCGGCTTCGCGTCGGCCTGGAGCTACCAGCGCAGGTCACGCCGTGAGATCGCCCTGGTCTACTACCTGTGGGGCCTGCTGTGGTGGCTGGGCGGCATGGTGCATGAGATCACCCGCTTCTTCCCGTACCGCACCGAAGTGGACGCGTTGCTGGTGCTGGCCGCCGTCACTGCCTGGCTGGCCGCCGAAATGCAGCGCCGTCAGCCGGCACGCGCACTGGGCGTGACCGCGCTGGCCATGCTGGCGCTGGGCTTCCCGCTGGCGCTGATGCAGAGCGACGCGCACCATCAGCCGTTCGCCGGCTACGGTGCGCTGGCCTGGGCGGTGTTCGCGGTGATGGGCGTGCGCACGCTGCTCTGCCTGCGCCAGGGGGGCGACAGCGTGGCGCGCATCGCGCAGTTCCTGTGGTGGCTGTTGTGGCCGTCTCTGCTTTCGCTGCTGGCCCTGTGGGGCGGTGGCGAGGCCGGGTTGGCACAGGGCTGGACCACATTGCTGGTGACGGTGCCGTGGCTGCTGATGGCGGCGCTGTCGCTGTGGCGCTGGAATGCGCTGCGCTGGCCGCTGGGTGCAGCGTTCGATCGCGTGCGCCAGCCGCTGCAGTGTGTGCTGTTCGGCCTGTTGTCGATCGGCTGGCTGTTCGGACAGCTGCTGCCGGGCGATGCTGCGCCGCTGCTCTGGCTGCCGGTATTGAATCCGGCCGATCTCGGACAGTGGCTGAGCCTGTTGCTGCTTGCACGCTGGCTGTACAGCGATCAGGCGCCGAAGACCCTGTCGGGAATCCGCATGCCGCTGCTGTCACTGGCAACGTTCGTCGCGCTGACCAGCGTGGTGCTGCATGGCGTGCATCAGTGGGGTGGCCTGTCGTGGAGTGCGTCGATGATGCGTTCCAGCCTCGCGCAGACCAGCCTGACCGTGCTGTGGAGCGTGCTCGGCGTGATTGCCTGGGTGTGGGGATCGCGCCGTGGCCAGCGCGTGTTGTGGATGGTCGGTGCCGTGCTGATGGGCGTGGTGCTGGCCAAGCTGGTCATCGTCGATCGCCAGCACCTGGGCAACCTGCTGGGCATCGCATCGTTCATCGCCTACGGCCTGCTGTGCACGGTCGTGGGTTATCTGGCACCGGCACCGCCCAGCGCGGCGCCGTCCGTGGAGGAAAAACAATGAGGAAGTGGAGCAGGGCGCTGCTGCCGGCGATGTTCGGCATGCTGGCCGCCGTCGCGGTGCAGGCCGCCGACTACCGCACGCAGTACGCCGAGCAGTGGCCGCTGACGCTGTCCAGCGCACAGTCCGGTGCGTACAGGGTGGTTCTGGAGCCGGCGATCTATCGCCGTGCAGGTGCCGCAGACCTGGGTGACCTGCAGGTGTTCAACGCCGCCGGCCAATCGTTGCCATCGGCGCTGCTGGCGCCCGACCAGCCGCTGGCACAGCCGCCGGTGCAGCGTGAGCTGCCGTGGTTCGCGCTGCCGCCGCTGGCCGAAGCACAGCGCAACGATCTGCAGTTGCTGACCGAGCGCGATACCGATGGCCGTGTCCGTCGCGTCGAAGCACGCGTGAGCGGCGGTGCGGCAGCGAACGGGCAGGGTGGTTGGCTGATCGATGCCAGCGTGCTCGGCCAGCAACCGTTGGCGGCACTGGTGCTGGACTGGGCTGACAGCGGACAGCCGTTGCAGGCGCAGGTGCAGCTGGATGCCAGCGACGACCTGCAGCACTGGCGTCCGATCGGGCGTGACATCCCGCTGGTCGACCTGCAGCGTGCTGGCAAGCGCCTGCTGCAGCGCCGCCTGCAGGTGGACGGCGAGGCGCGCTATCTGCGCGTGCTGGCGCAGGGCGATGCACGGTTGCCAACGCTGCGCAGCGTACTGGCCGAGTTACCGCCGGCACCGGCCACATTGCCGTGGGAGTGGTTGTCGCTGGAACCGACCTCGAAGGGCAAGGGCGAGTACACCTTCGAGATGGATGGCCGCTTCCCGGTAGCGCGCGCGGATGTGGCCAGCACCGACAACAGCCTGGTGCAGTGGACGTTGTTCAGCCGCGATGACGAGAGTGCGGAATGGCAGCGCCGCAGTGCGCCATGGATTGCGTACCAACTGCAGCAGGGCGCGCAGGGCCAGCGCCAGCAATCAGCGGCCCAGCCGCTGGGGGGCGTGCATCGTGACCGCTACTGGAAGCTGGTGGCGAATCCGGCGGAAACTGCGACCGCGCCGACCCTGCGCTTGGGCTACCAGCCGGAAGTACTGGTGTTCCTCAGCCAGGGGGCAGCGCCGTATGCATTGGCAGTGGGCAGCGCGACCGCGCGCCGCATGGAAGCGCCGATCGGTGTGTTGATCGAGGAACTGCGGCAGCGCAATGATCCTTCGTGGCAGCCGACGCTGGCGCGCCTGGAGGGCAGCCCGGAGCCGCTGGCCGGTGACGCGGCGCTGAAGCCGCAGCACGATTGGAAGGCGTGGTTGCTGTGGGCGTTGCTGGGGCTGGGTGTGTTGGTTGTTGGCGGCCTGGCGGTCAGCCTGCTTCGGCAGAAGCCGGCGCCTTCGGAATAGGTTCCAGCGAACGGCGCAGCCCCTCGTGGGTGGTCGTTCTTCGAGCAAAAGCCGCGCTTGGCCGGGCGGGTGGGTTGTCTGGGGG
>NZ_JAPTFQ010000038.1:0-43300 GCF_030985535.1 Stenotrophomonas sp. Sm2128 | reverse complement strand
CCGCTGGCCGGCAATCGTAGATCCGGATGTTGCCGGCCAGCGGCCGGCACTACCCGTCTTCAGCGCGCCAGCAGCTCGCGCGCGTCCTGGCCGGCTTCGCAGTGCACGAACAGTACCGGCACGCCATGTGCTTCCAGCACGGCGGCCATCTGTCGCTGGCGCATCAGGAACTGCTCGTAGATGCCCTTCAGGCGGTCGCAATCGTTCTTGCCGTGATCGTAGTGCGCGCACCAGCCGGCCGGATCGAACAGCGCCATGCGTGCTTCGCCATGCGTGTAACGCAGCAGCGGCTCGGGCGCGGCGTTGAGCCATTCGTCTTCACCGGGGGCCATGATCGCGGTCTCGATCAGCGGCCACAGCGCAGCCAGACCCTGGTTGTCGTACTGCATCGACATCATCGCGGCCAGATCATTCACGGTGAAATAGCGCGCGTGCTCGATGCGGGCACCGAAGGTGTTCTGCGCCATCAACGCAGTGTCGGCATGGGCCATGCCGTTGGCCAGCAGCGTGTCTTCCAGCGCCTCGGCCACCGCATTGGTCGTCGCCACGTCGCTGCCGGTCAGCAGGAACGGCACCACGCGCAGGCCACCGCCCACCAGGCTGGCATCGGCCTGGAACGGTAGCGGCACGTCGCCCTGGGCGTCGGTACCAAAGGCCAGCAGGCGCGGGCCCTGGTTGCGGCCCGGGGCACGCATCTGCAGTTCTTCCAGGCGGCGATGGATCGGCCAGCCCGGGCGCAGCACTTCGGCCGGGTCGAAATGGGCGGCGGCGAACACCAGGTCCAGCTCGGCCACCTGCGGCACCAGCTTGGACAGGTCGCGGCCGACGCGATCGGCCAGTTCACCGGCCTGTTCGGCGCTGAGTACCGCCTGGCGGGGGATTTCGCCGCCGGCCAGTTCCAGGGCCAGCACGCCAAGGGCATTCATCGCGGGGTCGGGTTTGCTCATGGTTCCACGGTTGGCCCATCACAGGGCGGCAGCTACACTTGGCTCCATTATGCCTGCTCCGCCGTGCAGGCCATGTTGCAGACACCCTCATCCATGCCAGGTATCTCCATGCCCAACGCTCGTCCCGTCGCCATCCTCGGTGGCGTCCGCATTCCGTTCTGCCGCCAGAACACCGCGTATTCGGATGTCGGCAACCTCGGCATGTCGGTCCGTACGCTGGGCGCGCTGGTCGAACGGTTCGGCCTGCACGGCCAGCAGCTGGGTGAAGTGGCGATGGGTGCGGTGATCAAGCACTCCAGCGACTGGAACCTGGGCCGTGAAGCCACGCTGTCGTCCGGCCTGTCGCCGCTGACCCCGGGCATCACACTGCAGCGCGCCTGTGGCACCTCGCTGGACAGCATCATCACCGTCGCCAACAAGATCGCGCTGGGCCAGATCGAATCGGGCATCGGCGGCGGTTCGGACACCACCTCCGACGTGCCGATCGTCTACGGCAAGAAGCTGCGCGCGCGCCTGCTGGCCGCCAACCGTGCCAAGAGCACTGGCGACAAGATCCGCGCGCTCACTTCCGGCTTCAAGTTCTCCGAGCTCAAGCCCGAGTTCCCGGGCGTGGCCGAGCCGCGCACCGGCAAGAGCATGGGCGACCACTGCGAGGACATGGCCAAGGAATGGAACATCTCGCGCGACTCGCAGGACGAGTGGGCGGTGTCCTCGCACAAGAAGCTGGCCGCTGCCTATGAGCGCGGTTTCTTCAACGATCTGATCGCACCGTTCCGTGGCGTCGAGCGCGACAACATACTGCGTCCGGATACCTCGCTGGAAAAGCTGGCCACGCTGAAGCCGGCCTTCGACAAGGTCTCCGGCCGTGGCACCCTGACCGCCGCCAACTCCACGCCGTTGACCGATGGCGCCGCCGCGGTGCTGCTGGCCAGTGAAGAGTGGGCGCGTGCGCACGGCCATGAGCCGCAGGCGTACCTGCGCGATGCGCACGTCTCTGCGGTGGACTTCGTGCATGGCGAAGGCCTGCTGATGGCACCGACCGTGGCCGTGCCGGAGATGCTCAAGCGCAATGGCCTGACCCTGCAGGACTTCGACATCTACGAGATCCACGAGGCCTTCGCTGCACAGGTGCTGTGCACCCTGCGTGCGTGGGAGAGCGAGGATTACTGCCGCAACCGCCTGGGCCTGGATGCGCCGATGGGCCGTATCGACCCGGACAAGATCAACCTGCTGGGCTCGTCGCTGGCCACCGGCCATCCGTTCGCCGCCACCGGTGCACGTGTGATTGCTACCGCAGCCAAGCAGCTGGCCGAACGCGGCGGTGGCCGCGCGCTGGTGTCGATCTGCACCGCCGGCGGCATGGGCGTGGTGGCGATCGTCGAACGCTGATCGCATTCATCGAACAAAAAAAACGCCGCCCATCGGGCGGCGTTTTTTTGTCCGGTGGATGCCGACCGTTGGTCGGCATGGTGCGGGAAGCATCCACGCATGGCGTGGATCTATTGGGTGGGTGCCGACCGTTGGTCGGCACGCCTCACGGCAACCGCGGGTTGCCGAACTCGTCGCGCTCTTCATTGGCGTCATACACCGGCGGCTGCACCGCGATCGGCTGCTCTTCCACCGTGGCACGTAGCGGCGCCTCGCTGCCGCGCACCAGCGCCACGCTGTCCTCGCCGCGCTGCAGTCGCAGCGCATTGGCCAGGCACTGCGCGGCCAGCGCGTGCTCGCCACGCTGCGCGAACAGTTCGCCCAGCGCTTCCCACGCCGGGGCACCGGCGCCGGCGGCGATGGCCTCGTGCAGGAACGTATCGGCGGCATCCCACTGCTGCTGGGCCAGGGCCACGCGGCCCTGCGCCAGATGCAGTGCGGCCGAGCCATCATGCACATTGCGCCAGCGCGCCAGGTTGGCCTGGCGGGTGGCCAGGCGCTCGGCCGGCAGGCGGCCGTACAGCGCCACCAGTTCGTCGTCCCAGCGCTGGTCCAGCGCCTGTTCCAGCGCCAGCAGCGCCGGCTCATCCCAGTTCAGGGCCACCGCGCGGCTGGCATAGGCGCCCACCACGTCCGGGGTCGGCCGCAGCGCCTTCGGCGTGGCTTCCCACTGTGCGGCCAATGCGTTGACGTCGGCCGCTTCCAGCAGCGCCTGTGCGGCCAGGCGGGCTTCCAGTTCGCTGTTTGATTCGGCCGGCAGTACCTTGCTCTGGCGCAGCGCACCCAGCTGGCCATAGGCCTCGTGTGCGCGGCCGGCACGCGCCAGCGCTTCGGTACGCAGCCACAGGCCGCGCGGCGGCAGCGGCTGGATCGCCGCCACGTCCAATGCATTGATCGCATCCACCGGCAGATCGCGCGCCAGCAGCTGTTCGGCGCGCAGCAGTGCCTGCAGGGTGGCATCGCTCTCGCCAAGACGCTGCAGCAGCGCTTCACCGGCGGGGCCGTCGGCACGTGCCTGTGCGCTGCGCACGGCATTGGCCAGCGCCACCGCGCTCACTTCCGGGTCCTTGGCAGCGCCATCCAGCAGCTTCTCGGCACGCTGCCACTGGCCGTGCTCGTAGGCCTGCAGGCCGTCGATCAGGCGCACCCGGCCCTGCTTGCGGCGGTAGCGGCCCCAGGCGCGGAACGGTGCGGCAATCAGGCTCCACAGCAGCCACAGCACCAGCACTGCGATCACCGACAGCAGCGCCACCTTCGGCAGGTTGCTGTGGTAGTCGTAACCGCCGTAGCGCAGGGTCACTTCACCGAAACGGTTGAGGTCATCGGCGCCGAGCCATTGCGCGGCCACCACGCCGATGGCCACCGCCAGCAACAGCACAACCAGGGATTGCAGGGGTTTCATGCGGGATTACCTCCGGTCGGTCTGGGTGCGCAGTTGCTGCAGGGTGCTGCCAAGCACGGTGTTGCTGGCCTGCAGCGGAAGCTCGCGCAAGGCCTTCAGTTCAGCACGTTGCGCGCGCAGGGCCGGTGAATCCGGCCAACGCCGCTGTGCCCAGTGCTCCACGCGTTCCAGTGCGGTATCGCGGCCCGTGCGGTCGCCGCGTTCGATCGCGGCGCGCGCCAGGGTCAGTTCCAGCTGCAGGGCGTCGTCGGCATTGCGACGTTCGGCGGCGGTCAGCGGGCCATTCTGGCGGCTCGGGGTGATGTCCACGAACGGGGCCAGCGTCGATTGCCACCACGGTTTTGCGGTGTCGGTCGCAGGGTTGCCGGTCACCTGCGACGGCAGCCCCTGCAGTGCCCTGGCCAAGGCATCCAGCCGCTGCAGCGACCGCACGCGCGGGCCGGCGCCCAGCGCATCCAGTGCATCGCGCTCCTGCACCAATGCCTGGCGCAGGTTCAGGCCATCGCTGTCGGGCAGATCGGCCAGCGCGGTGGCGGCCTGTGCATACAGGCGGCGCGCGCCTTCCACGTCGTCGGCATAATTCAGCCGCTGCGCCGCCTGGGTCAGCAGCAGTTCGGCCTCGTCGCGCTGTACCGCCTGGCGGCCCTGGTTGGCGCTGTCGGCCAGCTTGGCCAGGTTCTCTTCCAGCAGCGCACTGCGCTGCGAAAGGCCCAGCATCTCGTCGCGCAGCACGCGGTTGGTGGTCGCCGCATCCTGCAGGCGCTGGCTGGTCGCGCGCTGGTCGCGGCGCAGTGCATCCAGCGTCGCCTCCAGGCCCTGCAGCTGCACGGCCATGGTCTGTGCCTGCGCTTCCTGTTCGTGCTGTTGCTGCTGCCAGACGTACCAGCCGGCATAGCCGCCCACGCCAAGCACGACCACCCCGGCCAGCGGCAGCAGCCAGCGCACGGGGCGACGGGGCGGGGAAACGGGCGGAGTCTCGTTCATGGGGCTTCCTTGTCGGCAACGTCGCCGGTCAGGATCCGGCAGGCCGCGTTGTGCACAGCATCACTGTTGCCGACCACAGCGGCAAGCGTGACCCACGTCCCTGTTCAGGTCGCTGCCGGCACGGTGAGCGTGGCGTGTGCAGCGGCCACCAGCTGTGCCGTGGTGGGCCCGGCCGCGCGCACCACGCGCTGCAGCCCCAGTGCATGCGCCTGATCGCCCAGCCGTTCGCTGGCCACGACGACGGTGGTCTGGGTCTGCAGGCGTTGCTGCAATGCCGGCGGAAGCTGCTGCCAGAAATGCAGCAACGCCTCACCACTGCTCACCGCCAACACCCACGGCTGCGCTGAATGCGCCAATCGAACCAGCGTGCGGGGCGACAGGCGCAGCAGGCGGCGCTGGTAGACATCGGCACGTTCGATCGTGGCGCCTGCGGCCTGCAGGTGTGCAGCAATCAGCCCGCGTCCGCCGGGGGCGGTCACCAGGCCGATGCGCAGGCCCTGTACGTTGGCCAGCACCGGCATCGCGAGCAGCCCCTCGCTGTCCATCCGCTGCGGTGCATGCACCTCGGCGACACCCTGCGCCCGCAGCGCGCGCGCGGTGCCTTCGCCCACGGTCAGCCACGGGCTGCGTTGCGCCTCGGCCAGTGGCAGCAGGGACGCGGCTGCGGCAACGGAGGCCGGGCTGGTGAACACCACCCGATCGCAGTTCAGCGCGCGTTGCAGCTGGCGCACCACTGGCGTGCCCTTCAGGCGCTGCAGGCGCCACGGCGAAAGGGCCAGCACATGCCCGCCCAGCCCAGCAACGGCGCGGCGCAGCGCCACATGCTGGCCCTGCGGGCGCAGTGAAACCAGGGTCCAGCCCGCGTCGGAACCGGCGGCGCCAGTGGGTATCGTATGGTCGGCCATTGCCTGCATTATGCGGGCCCTTCGTTGTCGTGGTCTCTGCTCCGATGTCCGTTGATGCTCTGACTTCCTCGCTGGCCGCCCTGCAGGACGTGCTGGACTGCATGCCGGCGGTCCGCGCCATGCAGATCCAGCTCGACGGCTATGCCGATGGCGTGCTGCGCATCACCGCGCCGCTGGCCGCCAACGTCAACGACAAGGGCAACGCCTTCGGTGGCAGCCTGGCCTCGGTGCTGACCCTGTCCGGCTGGGCGCTGGTCAGCCTGCGCCTGCGCCTGGCCGGCCACGATGCCGAGGTCTACGTGGCCGACAGCAACCTGCGCTACCTGGCCCCGGTCTACGAAGACCTGCACGCCCACGCCGAAGCGGCCGAGGCCACCGGCTGGGACGCCTTCCTGAACACCTTCCGCCAGCGCCGCAAGGCCCGCATCAGCATCATCGCCACCCAGCCCGGTGCCGATGGCAAGCCTGCCGCAGAGTTCAGCGGTCGCTTTGTTGCCTTCGCCAAAGGGTAGGATGGCAGGCTGACGTTCTGGGGAAACCACCGATGCGCCGCCTCATCCAGTTCCTGATGTGTTCCCTGCTGCTGGTCAGCGCCGTGGCTTCGGCCGACGACCTGAGCCGCAAGCAGCGCAAGCTGCTGGAAGAGACCCAGATCGCCTACGGCGCCACCATCCGCTGGGGCAGCATGGACGATGCCATCGGCTATCTGGACCCCAAGCTGCGCAAGGAAAAGCCGCCCACCGAGTTCGAGCTCAACCGCTACGCGCAGCTGCGCGTGTCGTCCTACCGCGAGCGCAGCAGCGCGGCGCTGGAAGGCGGCCTGGTCGAGCGCCGGGTCGAAATCGGGGTGATCAACCAGAACACCCAGGCCGAACGCACCGTGATGGTGGTCGAGCGCTGGCGCTGGGATCCGGAGGCCAAGCGCTGGTGGCAGACCGCCGGCCTGCCGGACCTGTGGAAGGGGCAGTGACGGGCCGCGTCCGGCTTGTGCGACAATCGGCGCCCGCTTAATCGACCCGTGACCTGAGTGAATTACGAAGAGTTGCTGGCCTTTGCAGGCCGAAACCCGATGCTGTCCGCGGCCCTGGTCGGCCTGACCGTGGCCATCATCGTCACCGAGATCCGCCGCCTGTTCCGGGGCTTCAAGGGCATCAAGCCCGCCGAACTGACCCAGCTGATGAACGCGGGCGGCACGGTGGTGGTCGACCTGTCGGCCAGCGGTGACTTCGAGAAGGGCCACATTGCCGGCAGCCGCAACGCCCAGGCCAGTGCCTTCGGCCCGGACCACAAGCTGGTGGCCAACGCCAAGCAGTCGCCGGTGGTGCTGGTGTGCCGCAGCGGCAACGCCTCGGAAACCGCCGCCAAGGCGCTGAAGAAGGCCGGCTTCGAGAAGGTCTACGTGCTCGACGGCGGCATTCCCGCCTGGCAGCAGGCCGAACTGCCGCTGGTCAAGGGCCGCAACTGATTGCCGCAGGTGGCGGATCCGGCCTTGTATGGGCCTGATCCCGCCCCCATCGCAGTAATTCGACCATCGTTTTCATTGCATTCATTGGAGTTACTGGAAATGTCCGAAGAGATCACCAACGGCGCTGCTGCGCCGGTCGATGCCGCCACCGGCCCCGCTTTCACCGTCGAGAAGATCTACGTCAAGGACGTCTCCTTCGAGTCGCCGAACGCTCCGACCATCTTCAATGACCAGGTGCAGCCGGAGCTGCAGCTGAACCTGAACCAGCAGGTGCAGCGCCTGGGTGAGAACGCCTTCGAAGTCGTCCTGGCCGTGACCCTGACCTGCCAGGCCGGTGAGCGCACCGCCTACGTGGCCGAAGTGAAGCAGGCCGGCGTGTTCGGCCTGGTCGGCCTGGACCCGCAGTCGATCGACGTGCTGCTCGGCACCCAGTGCCCGAACATCCTGTTCCCGTACGTGCGCCAGCTGATCAGCGACCTGATCCAGGCCGGCGGCTTCCCGCCCTTCTTCCTGCAGCCGATCAACTTCGAAGGCCTGTACGCAGAAACCCTGCGCCAGCGCCAGGAGCAGGGCGACGCACCGTCGCTGGCTGACTCCGAGCCGGCTGGCAACGCCTGATTCCTGCCGCGACGTCACGGATGAGCACTACCGCTGACAAGATCGCCGTGCTTGGCGCCGGTTCCTGGGGAACCGCGCTGGCCAGCCTGCTCGCACGGCACGGTCATCCGACCGTGCTGTGGGGGCGCGATGCTGCCGTGGTCGAAGCCATCGACCAGCGCCACGAGAACCCGCGTTACCTGCCGGGCATCCCGCTGCCGGACAGCCTGCGTGCCACCACCGACCTGGCGTCGGCGGTGGAGGGCGCGGCCTGGATCCTGGTGGTGACCCCCTCGCATGCCTTCGGCGAAACCGTGCGTGCGCTGGCGCCGCTGCGTCCTGCCGGTGCCGGCGTGGCCTGGGCCACCAAGGGCTTCGAACCCGGTTCGGGCCGCTTCCTGCATGAAGTGGCGCGCGAAGTGCTGGGTGAGGACGTGCCGCTGGCCGTCGTCACCGGGCCGTCGTTCGCCAAGGAAGTCACCCAGGGCCTGCCGACCGCGATCACCGTGCACGGCGACGTGCCCGAGTTCGCGCAGACGGTGGCCGAGGCGATGCATGGCCCGGCGTTCCGCGCCTATACCGGCGACGACATGGTCGGTGCCGAGCTGGGCGGCGCGATGAAGAACGTGCTGGCCGTGGCCACCGGCGTGGCCGATGGCATGCAGTTGGGCCTCAACGCCCGTGCCGGCCTGATCACCCGTGGCCTCAACGAGATGCTGCGCCTGGCCGCTGCCATCGGTGCCAAGCCGGAAACGCTGATGGGCCTGGCGGGCCTGGGCGATCTGGTGCTGACCTGCACCGGCGACCTGTCGCGCAACCGCCGGCTGGGCCTGGCCCTGGGCCGTGGCCAGACGCTGCAGGATGCCGTGCGCGAAATCGGCCAGGTGGTCGAATCGGTGCAGACCGCCGACGAAGTGATGCGACAGGCGCGCCGCCATGGCATCGACCTGCCGATCTCCGACCGCGTGCGTGCCGTGCTGCATGGCGAGCAGACGCCGGAAGAAGGCCTGCGCGCATTGCTGGCGCGGGAACAGAAACCGGAGTATCCGGACACGCTGTTCAAGTGAATCGAAAAACCCCGACCCAGTGCCGGGGTTTTTTCATCAGGGAGTACACGCGGGTGCCGGACGGGAGACAGGCTTTGGTGGGTGCCAAGCTTGCTTGGCATCATGCGCGCTGCATATCCACGCATGGCGTGGATCTACTGCAACGCCGATCACCGCGCCCGTGGCGGCGCGCTGGTGTTATCCATGTCCGAAAAGATCAACCACGGCCCGTCACTCACGCGCTTCAACGTGAGCGTGAACTTGCCGGTATCGCCCACGTTGTTGCCGTAGCTGTACGCACCAATGATGTAGCCCGTATTCCCCTCCACCGCATACGCCAACGCACGCAGCCGCAACGGACTGCTGCCCTGGCCGCCATATGCGGCCTCGATTGCGCTGCGGCCGCGCACCGGCGGCTGGTTGCTCTGCAGCACAAAACCATCCTCGGCGAACAGCGCAGCCAGTGCCTTGGCATCACCCGTGCGCCACGCCTGCTCGTAGTCGCGCAGTACACGGTCCAGCGATGCGGGCAGCGCGATATCGGGAAGCGGCTGTGCGGGCTTCGCGCCTTCTGCATCGTGGGCAATTGCCGGCGATGCCATCAGCAGGGCACTGCAGAAGATCATGGCGAGTCGTGTGCGGCGCATGCGTCCAGGCCCTGGAGATGATGGGAAGGCTTCAGACGCATCCTAGCGCGCCGCTGGTTAGAATCACGCGGCCGCCGATTTGGTGGATGCAGCGCAGATCAGACAAGGACACGGAATGAAGATGCGAATCACAGGGATGGCGATGATGGCCGCGCTGCTGGCAGCCTGCGGACAGGCACCGGAGAAGACTGGCGAGACTGCACCTGCTGTGGCGCCGGCACCGACCACCGAAGCACCGGCCGCCGCGGCGACGGTGGTCGAGAAGGAACCGTCCGCCGAAAACGGTGTGGACCCCTCGGTGTGGGATAACGAAGGCGAACCGGAAGACCCGATCGCCGGCGGGGAACTCACCTGCGCGGACAATCCGCTGGCGACGCATTTCTTCACCCTGGTGGGCGGCAATACCGTGGACGACTGCGGCCGCAAGGATCCGAAGGTGCTGGCGGCGTTCAACGCCCTGATGAAGAACACGGCCGCAGCCGAATCCGCTGACAAGGAGATTCCATCGCTGCGCGAACGCCTGTTGAGCGGGCCCAGCGGTCCTGGCGAACTGGTAGTGCTGCAGGGTGAGCCGTGGTGGTTCTACACCGCCTGCCAGGCCCACGACTGCCCCGGCACGGCGTTGGCGATGTTGTATTCGCCCGATCAGTCGAAGATGGTTGGCCGTCTTACCGCGCGCTGCCGTGTATGGTGGCTGGGCGAGCCGACGGCGGAACAACGTGCGCAGATCGAACAGCGCCAGCCACTGCAGGATGCCGCGTTGAAGGAAGACAGCGCACTCTGCGAGTGATGTGGCGCGCGCCGCAGCGCCGGGCCGTGCCCGGCGTTGCAGTGAGCGTTGTTCCCCGTATCACCCTTCCGGCCGCATGCGTGCGCTGACCTGTGCTGACAGCGACAGACTGACCATCATCAGGCCCTCCATCACACGGTCGCCCACGTACTCCTCGTCGGGTCCGTTCTGGCGCACGCGCTCGGCAGCCAGCAGCATTTCCAGCGCCACTCGCAGGCCGGTCAATGCGCAATCCGCGTCGGCCAAGGCCATGCGGCGGCCGGGCATCTGATGACGTTCCGGCCAGGGCTGGCCATCGGCGGCGGCGCCCTTGCCGATGCGGTCGAGCGTGGCGATGAAACCGTGCGGATCGTGCGGGTGCAGTGCTTCCGAGGGCGCGTCCGCGTTGGCGGGCACGTACTGCGCGCGCAGGCGGGAGGATTCGGGTGTGCTCATGGCAAGGGCTCCGTGCAGGACAGACGGTAACCGCCACATAGAGGTGGCGGGCGGAGACGTGGCTCGAAAACCGGGAGATCACGAACAAGACCGGCAGGCGCAAGGCCTCCACGCTCCGCCCGCCATAGCCGGCAGACGGAATGCCAGCCGGCGCCACGCGGGGTGACGCCGGCTGGCAAGCGCAAACAACGTTCGTGATCTAACGGGTTTTCGAGGCCCGGCCACCCATTTTCCGGCGGCCCACCATCTGTACCGCCGTCGCTGCGCAACGCCAATCAGAAGAGTTGCATTCAACGCTGGATCAAAGACGCTTTTGGCATTTTTGCATGCTGTTAAGCCGTCGCAGACGCAGGCGCCGCAACGTCCGTAGCGGCATGAGGAATATGCGACATGGGTCGAAGTTGATGACGTGGCGTACGGGTACCCCACCAGGCCGATGACGACAGTGCGGGGCGAAGAACGCAAATCGACTTCGGCGCACTCCGGTGTGTCAGTGCTCTTCGCGTCTCTCGTACCAGGCTTGAGTACGGTTCACGATCCGCACCACAGACAACATGACCGGCACCTCGATCAGTACACCCACCACCGTCGCCAGCGCAGCCCCCGAGTGCACGCCGAACAGTCCCACCGCTGTGGCCACAGCCAGTTCGAAGAAGTTGCTGGCGCCAATCAGCGCTGAAGGGCCGGCCACGCAATGCGCCACGCCCAAGCGGCGGTTGAGCAGGTAGGCCAGGCCTGAAGTGAAGTAGACCTGGATCAGGATCGGCACTGCAATCAGTGCAATCACCAGCGGTTGCTTCACGATCTGCTGGCCCTGGAACCCGAACAGCACCACCAGCGTCAGCAGCAGCGCTGACAGGGACAGCGGTCCCAGCCTTCGAAGCGCACGCTGCAGGCCCGCCTCGCCGCTGCGCGAAAGGATCCAGTGCCGCAGCAGGGCGGCCACCAGCACGGGCACCACAATGTAGAGACCCACCGACAACAGCAGCGTGTCCCACGGCACAGTGATCGCTGACAGGCCCAGCAACAGCGCCACCACCGGTGCGTATGCGACCACCATGATCGCGTCGTTCAACGCCACCTGGCTCAGGGTGAAGTTGGCATCGCCGCGGCACAGGTTGCTCCAGACGAACACCATGGCAGTGCAGGGCGCGGCTGCCAGCAGGATCAACCCGGCGACGTAGCTGTCGATCTGCCCCGCCGGCAACCAGTCGACGAAGGCATGGCGCAGGAACAGCCAGCCCAGCAGCGCCATCGAGAATGGCTTCACCGCCCAGTTGATGAACAGCGTTACGCCGATGCCCTTCCAGTGCTGCTGCAACTGGCGCATTGCGCGGAAGTCGACCTTCAGCAACATCGGGATGATCATCAGCCAGATCAGCGCGGCAACCGGCAGGTTGACCTTGGCGACTTCGGCGGACGCCAGCACCGCGAAAGCACCGGGTAGGAAGTGGCCCAGCAGCGTGCCGACCGCAATGCAAAGCCCGACCCAAAGCGTCAGGTGGCGTTCGAACAGATTCATGCGGGAAGTCACGGCATGCTGTCGGTCGGCTGCAACTGTCCAATCTGATCCAGCGCGTGCTGCAGCGCTTCGCGGTCGGACCACAATGAGTCAGGCAAGGCGAGCAATGCACGCAGTCGCGCCTTCACGATGGCATGAGCCAGCGCGAAGGCTGCGGTCTTGTCGGCATCGCTGCCTGCCACGGCGGCCGGATCGGGCAGGCCCCAGTGGCTGCGGACGAAGTCACCGAACACCACAGGGCAGGCTTCCGCTGCGGCTGCATCACACACGGTGATCACCAGATCCATCGGTGCTGCATCCACGAACTCATCCCACGACTTGCTGCGCAGCCCTTCAATGGGCATTCCTTCGGCCTGCAACTGGGCCAGCGCGAAGGAGTTGATCTGGCCAGTGGGCTGGCTGCCCGCACTGAATGCGCTGAAGCGATCACCGCCCCATGCACGCAGGGTGGCTTCGGCAAGCACGCTGCGGGCGCTGTTGCCGGTACAGAGGAACAGGACATTGCGGGTCATGGAGCAATTGCCTTGAGTGGAGAGGATCTGTGTGGGGTCAGCCCTTGCAGGCGGGCGCCGTGGGCATGCATTGCTCGGTTGGCGAGCCCGCGCAGCAGTTGTGCGTCAGGTACTCGATCAAGCCGTTCATCGCATTGAAGTTGGCGCGGTAGCAGACATGGCGACCTTGGCTTTCGCTCTCCACCAGGCCGGCCTGCACCAGCTCCTTCAGGTGGAAGCTGAGCGTGGCTGGGGGGACCTGCAGGGCCGTGGCGATGTCGCCCGCCATGCGACCTGCCGGGCCAGCCTCCACCAGCAGGCGGAAGGCAGCCAGGCGGGTGGCATGGCCCAGGGCAGTCAGGGCGGCAATTGCATTCAACGTTTCCATATTTCTAGAATAATCGAATGAATAAGCCCATCACAAGCCCTCATCTACCGAATCTGGTAGACGCCTCGCTGCCCCAGCCCGATCACCACCAGCTCGCCGCGGCAGATCCTGGACCGCCACGCATCCTCCTGCTCTACGGCTCGCTTCGGCCGCAGTCGTTCAGTCGCAAGCTGGCGCTGGAAGCCGAGCGATTGTTGCGTCACCTGGGGTGCGAGACCCGCGTGTTCGATCCGCATGCGCTGCCCATGCTGGACAGCGTGCACCCGCACCACCCTGAAGTGCAGCGACTGCGCGAATGGTCGCAGTGGTCGGAAGGCCAGGTCTGGGTCAGCCCCGAGCGGCATGGCACGGTCACCGGCGTGTTCAAGAACCAGATCGACTGGTTGCCGCTGGAAGATGGCAGCGTGCGGCCCACGCAGGGCAGGACGCTGGCGCTGCTGCAGGTGAGTGGCGGCTCGCAGTCGTTCAATACGGTCAACACGTTGCGCGTGCTCGGCCGTTGGATGCGCATGCTGACCATCCCCAACCAGTCGTCGGTGGCCAAGGCCTGGCAGGAATTCGATGACGACGGCCGGATGAAACCCTCGCCGTACTACGATCGGCTGGTGGATGTGATGGAAGAGCTGGTGAAGTTCACGCTGCTGACGCGTGGCAGGACGGACTATCTGGTGGACCGTTACAGCGAGAGGAAGGGCGATGAGCATGCCGCTGCATTGGCGCGGGCGGCGGGCGCTGCGGCTTCCTGACTTCCAGTACGCAAACGCTTTCCACTACCCACTTCTACTTGCTTGCGCGCCGCGCGCCTTTCTCGTCTTCGTCCTTCGCATCGCCACGGCTCTGCGCGAACTCCGGGAACGTCTTCGCGATCGAATCCTTGTCCGGCAGGATGTAGAACACACCGCCCTTCTCGAACGTGGACTGCACGATCTGCTCGTAGAACGCGGGCGAGACGTTGATGCAGCCGTGGGTGACGCGGTTGTCGTCCGGCGTCGGCGTTGCCAGCCGTTGGGCGCGTTTCTCTTTCGGGGTGCCTGGCGGCAGCGGGTGCATCGAGACGGCGGAATCGTAGTCCACCCACAGCACGCGCCCGGCATCGTCGGAGGGGCCGTAGCCACCAATGAAACGGCCGGCAGGGGTGGTGCGGTCATGGCCGGGAATCGCGCTCAGTGCGAGCTTGGCAACACCAGGGGCCGAGTGATCACCGATGGCCGAACCGAACAGCGCCGGCGCCGCGCCGCGCAGCTTACCGTCGCCGCCGAAGATCAGGACCTGCGCGGCGGCCTTGTCCATGATTGCGAACGGGTAGCCCTGGTTGTCCTTGCTGGCAACCACCCAGCCGGCCAGCTCGATCACTGTTTCGGACACGCTCTGGTCGGGTGGAAGTTCATCAACGGCGGCAATTCGCTGTTCAGGCGCTTCCTTGTCCTTGCCCTTGGCGCTGGCTGCGCCGCTGCACGCAACGGCCAGTGCCATCGCCAGTGCGGCATGGAGGACGCGGCGTGCAGGGGAGGAGGAGGTACGAATGGGACGGCTCCTTGCAATGCAATCCTGGGTGGAAGGATGCCAGTGGCCGGCGAAGGCCACTGGTTCCCGATACAGAGGTGGATCAATTCAAAGGATGAGGGAGCTATCAGCCGCGCGGCTTGCGACCGGCCGGTGCCCTTTCAAGCTGCTGTACGCGGCCTTCGATCTGGTCCAGACGCTGGTTGGCCTGCTGCGCCGACTGGTTGGCGGACTCGGCACTCTGGGCAGCGCCCTGCACCTTTACGTCGAGCTGATCGAGGCGCGAGTTGATGGTTGCGAACTCGTCCTTGTAGGTGGCGCAAGCGCCGAGGCTTACGGTGGCCACGATGGCGACGGTGATGGCGCGTGCTGCGTTGATGTGCTGCTTGGTCAGTTTCATTTCCAACTCCCTCCTTCGTCTGGGGAAGCTGGAATATAGCGGCGTTTGTTCCCGGCGCTAGCCCGTGCTTTCAGCTGGAATTTGAGTACGTGGATGGGCTGTGAAGGCCTGTAGATCAACAAACCTTAACAAGCGGGATCAAGCGAACTGATCTGCATCGGCGGAGCGCCTTGTGCCTGTTAAACGTTACCCATTCACCTGCATGAAGCCGGCATCACGGCATGCGCATCTGCGTGCTTCCGCCTGCTCCGCACGCAGGTTGCCATCCACTTGCTTCCAGCAGCGCTGCAGCGTTCCCAGGCTGGACATCCAGCAGTTCGGCGACGCCGCTGCGCGTGTCGGCCGCGCGCGCAACATAGGCATGGGCGATGCGATAGCCGATCCAGTAGCCGAGATCTCCGCGGCGCGCATCGTCGCCGGGACCGTTGTACAGCCACCTCGAAAGATCGGTACCCATGCTGTCCTGCAGGAACGCGCGCTCCAGCGCACACTCGCGACCCTGCGTCCAACGCTGCAGATGCGCGTTGGCCGGTTGCCCGGAGATCCGTTCGGCCACGTATTCGGCGCCCCCTTCCAGCAGCGTCTGATAGAGCAGGGTGGGCTGCTCGACGTCCACGCGTGCACCGGGCTGTTGCACGTGCACATACTCATGCGCGATCAGATGCACGAAGCGGTCACCTACATCGGCCTGCATCCAGTCGGCGTTGCACAGTGCTTCCAGTCCGACGACCACACCTGCTTCGGTAGTCACGCCACCACTGTTGCCGCGGCCCACCAGTACGGTGACCGGGGGAAAGCGCGCAGACGGCAACAGGGCGCCAAGTCGATCGACGGCAGCGGCGACGCGCGTGCGGATCGATGGCAATGCGGTCGCGCAGGTTCTCGCTTTCGCAAACAATGCCGGCTTGTCCTGGATGGCCCTGGCCAGCCGCTCCATCGAGCCGATACGGCGGTCGGTGAAGCTGCGCAGGGCATCCGTACCCGCATCCAGATAGCCGTGTTGCAGATCATCGGCGCTTGGGCGCCCTTGGTTGGCGTCCAGCACCTTGAAGAAGCGCGTGACATCGTCTGTCTGTACGACGATGTGCCTGGCAGAAACGATGCGCTCAGCGGCCTGTGCCTGCAGTAGCACAACCGGCGAGGCGATCAGGATCAGAGCCCGCATCAAGCATCGAGCGTGGTGCGCGCAAGAAGCCGACAGCGGTCCCATGCGGAGTTCCCTGAACGCCAGCCTTATTTATACACCAGTCAGTTCAATATTCAGGGTTGATTAGACCCCCTAACGGATAATTCACACCTGTCGACCGCCTCTTCTCTCTCCCCCTCCCGGGAGGCGGCCGACGAAACCAAAATAATTAAAGGTGTGTCCCGATGAACAAGAATTCGCTGCTCGCCCTGGGTCTTTTGGCTGCTCTGCCGTTCGCTGCATCGGCAACCGATGGCCTGTCGTACAACTACGTTGAAGGCGGCTACGTGAACACCGATGCCAAGGGCGGCGACGCCGACGGCTGGAAGGTGAAGGGTTCCGTGGCGGTGCACCCGAACTTCCACATCTTCGGCGACTACAGCGCGCAGGAGACCGACAAGTTCAAGAATGACGTCGACCAGTGGCGCATCGGCGCCGGCTACAACTACGGCATCGCACCGAACACCGACCTGGTGGCTCGCGTTGCGTACCAGAAGTTCGACATGAAGCATGGCCTGGACTTCAACGGCTACTCGACCGAAGTTGGCGTGCGCACCGCGTTCAACCCGTACGTGGAAGGCTACGTGATGGCCGGCTACGAGGACTACACCAAGAAGCACGGCATCAACCCGGACGGCGAGTTCTATGGCCGTGTCGGCGCCACCGCCAAGTTCAACCAGAACTGGGGCCTGAGTGGCGAAGTGAAGCTGGCCAAGGCCGGCGACCGCGAGTGGTTCGTGGGCCCGCGCTTCACCTGGTAACAAACGCCTGTCGTTAGTGCGTGTTGTGCTGGCGTGTGACTCTCTCTCTCTCCCACACGCCAACCGAAGCCCGGCCTCGCGCCGGGCTTCACTTTTATGGGCCCCGTGGCGCCACAATGCGGCATGGGCGACCCTTCCTCTCTTGCAGGCACCGGCACGACCTACCAGGAGCATCTGGCGCCTGCGCCGCTGCGCGGCCACTTTGGCCAGCTGTGGCAGAGCCAGCTTCCTGCCGATGCCGATGGGCACATCACCGTATTGCCCGATGGCTGCGTGGATATCCTCTGGCGCGACGGTGCGCTGTTCGTCGTCGGCCCGGACCGCGTGGCCGCGCACCCGGCGCTGGCACCCGGTGCGCAGGTGCTGGGCGCACGCTTCCGTCCCGGCCAGGCATTGGCCGCGCTGGGCCTGCCCTTGGCCGCGATCATCGGCCAGGCCGTGCCACTGGCCGACCTGAAGGGCGCGTGGGTGAACAAGGCGGCGGCCTCCATCGGCGACACCGCGCCTGCACAGCGCCTGCAGCGAATGGCGCACTGCCTGCAACAGCACATGGGTGCGGCCGCGCTCGATACGCCGGCGCAGCGCGCCCATGTCCTGTTCCAGGCGCTCGCCGCGGGTAATGCCACGCTGGATACGCTGGCGGCGCACTTGGGCCTGAGCCCGCGCAGCTTGCGGCGTTTCAGCCAGTCGCAGTTCGGCTACGGCGCCAAGACGCTGGAGCGGATCCTGCGGCTGCAACGTTTCCTGCGCCAGAGTCGCGCGCTGCCACTGCATTCGTTGGCGATGCTGGCCGCTGATGCCGGCTATGCCGACCAGGCCCATCTCAGCCGCGAGGCGCGTGAATTGGCGGGCATGACCGCCAGCGAGCTGCGCCTGGAGTGGGGACAATGATGGCCGTTTTGTTCAAGACCACTGTGCTGCATTGATCGATGCTGGGCTCCCACCACGGAGCCACGCCATGAATCCTGCCGCGCCCCACGATGCCGAACGCCGCATCGACAACATCGAACTCAACGTCGCCGACATCGCCCGTAGCAAGCGCTTCTACGGCGAGGTGTTCGGCTGGCATTTCACGGACTACGGCACGGCCTACACCGAGTTCGACGACGGCCGTCTGAAAGGTGGCTTCGTGGCCGACGCGCCGGTGCGTGCCCACGGGGGGCCGCTGGTGATCCTCTACTGCGCGGACCTGGCCGATGCACAGCAACGCGTGATCGCCGCCGGTGGCGAGGTGGTGCAGGCGGTGTTCGCCTTCCCGGGTGGTCGCCGCTTCCACTTCCGCGATCTGGATGGCTACGAACTGGCGGTCTGGAGTGATGTGGATTGAGGCCTTCGTAGCTTCGCCGGTGGACGGAACGAGAACCGCTCCGTCCCCGGTCAGGCGGTTCCGCTATGATCGCCCGCACATCGCCACACGCGATGCGTCCGCCTCAAGCCAGCAGGAACCGCCGTGAACTCCCAGCCCGCACCGATCACCGCCGTCAACCACACGCTCGACAACGAGCCGCAGCAGATCACCGCGCCACTGACCCATTCGGCGGCGTTTCTGGTGCTGAAGGTGAAGGATGACGAGGCGTCGATCGCCAAGGCACGCGAGGTGCTGGCCAGCACCGACGACCTGATCAAGAACACCGCCATCCGCGAGATCGAACGCACCTTCACCTGCAACGTGGCCATCGGCCACCGCGTGTGGAAGCCGCTGGTGGGCACCACGCCGCCGCGCGAGTTGCAGCCGTTCCGCGAGATCAAGGGCGCGACCCATACCGCTGTGTCCACGCCGGGCGACCTGCTGTACCACATCCGTGCACGCACGATGGATCTGATCGTGGCGTTCGAGCGCAACCTGCTGATGGCCTTTGGCGATGCGGTGGAGACGGTCGATGACGTGGCCGGCTTCCGCTATTTCGATGGCCGCGACCTGCTCGATTTCGTTGACGGCACCGCCAACCCGGAAGGGCTGTCACTGCCGGAAGCCACCATCGTGGGCGAGGAAGACCCGGAGCATGCCGGCGGCAGTTACGTGGTGGTGCAGAAGTACCTGCACAACCTCGATGCCTGGCGCGCGCAGAAGACCGAAGCGCAGGAAGCGATCATCGGCCGCACCAAGCACGACAACATCGAGCTGGACGATGCGCCGGCCGATGCGCAGAAGTCGCACAAGACGCTGTGCACCATCGAGGATGCCGACGGCGAGCACGAGATCCTGCGCGACAACATGCCGTTCGCCAACCCGGGTCGCGGCGAGTACGGCACCTACTTCATCGGCTACACGCGCCGCCTGTGGGTGATCGAGAAGATGCTCGAGCGCATGTTCATCGGTAATCCCGCACCGCTGCATGACCGCATCCTTGATTTCTCCACCGCCACCACCGGCGTGACCTTCTTCGCGCCCTCGCGCAAGGTGCTGGCCGACCTGGGCGACTGATCGCGGCTCTCGTCCTTGCGCATGCTACTGGCCGCTCTGTTCCAGTAGATCCACGCCACGCATGGCGTGGCTCTACTGTGCCGCCATCTGCCTGTCATCTACCGCGCCGACCATCAGCCGTTGGATGAGAGCGCAGGGGCGGGCGATGGCGATGGCAAGGAACACAACTGGTGCACGCCGCTGGTGGCGGCCACTGGCCGCGTTGTTCGGCGCATTGGCACTGGGGAGTGCCGGGGTGTCCGCGCAGGAAGCTCCTGCACACTGGATGGCCTATGCCGCCGCCGTGGGGGGGCAGCTGCAGCAGCGCCTGCAGCAGGAGCAGGACCCGCAGGCGCAGCGCGTGCTGGAATGGCTGCAGGCACATCCGGACGCGCCGACGCCGTTGCCGGTGAGCCTGTGGATCGCGGCGGATGGCCGCATTTCGAAGCTGGAATTCGACAGCCTGGGTGATACCCAGGTCGACGCCGCCCTGCGCGCGACCCTGCAGAGTGCACCCCTGCAGGCCGCGCCACCGGCCGACATGCGCCAGCCGCTGCGGCTGGGTTTGGTGCTTACCCAGTAGATCCACGCCATGCGTGGATGTTCTGGGTAGATGCCGACCTTGGTCGGCACGCACGCCAACCAAGGTTGGCGACTACCGGTGGCCCAGCCACGCATGGCGTGGCTCTACCGGGTTGCCACCTGTGGCTCGCGAGCGGCGGCGCTCCATGCGCGCAGGCCGAACACGGCCAAGCCGAGGAAGAACACGTACAGCGCGGCGGTCACGTGCAGCGACTTGAACAGGTACGCACCCACATAGACCACGTCCACTGCGATCCACACCCACCAGCAGGCCACGTGGCGGCGGGCCTGCCACCATTGCCCGACCAGGCTCAGACCGGTCAGCAGCGCATCCAACCACGGCAGGGCAGCGTCGGTGAAGCTGTGCATGGCTGCACCCAGCGCCACGCCACCGCACAGGCCGATGGCCAGGTCGCGCAGCAGCGTGCCGCGTGCCAGCGGCACGATGCGGATGCTGCCCTCATCGGCGGCATGCTGTCGCCAGTTGAGCCAGCCATAGACCAGGAAACCACCGAAGGCGATCTGCAGCAGGGTGTCCGAGTACAGCTTGGCCTCGGCGAACACCAGGCCATACAGCGCCACCGACAGCAGGCCCACCGGCCACGCCGCCAGCCGGCGCCGGGCCATCAGCCAGACGCCGAGGATGCTGCACAGTGCGGCGGTCCACTCGAGCATCACGCCGCTCACAGCGCGAACGTCACCGACAGGCGGGCCTGTCGCGGTGCGCCGGGGAACAGGTAGTAGTCACCGCCGCTGCTGCCGGTATCGCGCCAGTAGAAGCGGTTGAACACGTTGTCCACCGACAGGTTCCAGGTCACTGCGCGCTCGCGCAGGCGATGCTGGAAACGCAGGCCAGCGTCGAACACTGAATAGTCGGGTGCGCGCACGCCACCGTCGGCGCGGGCCACGTTGGCACCGGCATAGCGCCAGCCGCCGGTCACGTCCAGGCCCTGCACGAACGGCAGCGCATAGGCCAGGTGCACGCTGGCGCGCACCTTCGGCACGTTCACCAGCTGATGGCCTTCATAGGCCGGCGTGCCGGTGTCGCGCGCGCGCGCCTGCAGCACGCTGGCGCTGGCCACGATCTGCAGCGCATCGGTCAGCTGGCCGTTGGCGGTCAGCTCCAGGCCGGTGTGGGTCTGCGTGCCTTCCTCGACGAAGGTGTAGCCGACGTCGCTGCTGTCCGGCTTGGCGTACTGGTACGGCTGCGAAATGCGGAACACGGCCGCGCCCAGGGTCAGCGCTTCGACCGGCACGTACTTCACGCCCACTTCCAGCTGCCGCGACTGCACGGACGGCAGGAAGGTGTCGGCGTTGCTGGTCCAGAACGGCGCTTCCTGGCCCAGCGAAATGCCGCGCACGTAGCTGGCATAGGCATTGAGCTGGTCGGTGGCCTTCCACACCACCGCGGTCTGCGGCAGGAAGCGCGACAAGCGGCTGTGCCGCTGCGGGGTGCCACGCTTGTCGTAGGCGCGCTCATCGAGGCGCACGAAGCGGCCACCGGCCAGCCACTGCCAGTCATCGCCGAAGCTCATCCGGTCCAGCGCGAAGAACGCGGTCTGGCGGCTGTCCAGGCGACGTGCGGACGGTCCCGGCATCTTCGGCGACGGCGCGAATACCGGCACCGGTGCTTCGTGGATGTTGCTGGTGCCGACGTACTCGTTGACGCTCGGGCGCTTGTCCACGGTGCGGCGGAAGTAGTCGGCACCGACGGTCAGCTCATGGCCGACGCTGCCGGTCTCGAAGCGGCCACGCAGCTCGGCACGGGCCTGCTGGTTGCGACGGGTGTCGTCCGGGCTGCGGTAGTCGTAGACGTCATAGTCGCCGTTGGGCGCGAAGTAGTTGCCCGGCACGCTGCCATCGGCGCACAGCACGGCGTAGTAGCAGCCGTAGGCGAAGGCGACGTTGTCATCGATCACCGAACGGCTGTGGCCGACCGAGATGCGCGACTGCCAGGCCTCGTTGAAGTCGTAGGTATGCAGCGCGGTGATGTTGGTGCTGGCGATATCCACCGGGCGCTGCCACGGCTGGTAACCCAGCAGGTGTTCGCGGTCGACGCCACGCGGCAGGTCGCGTGCGCCCAGCAGTTGGTAGCCGGACACCGAACGCTGCGAGCTGGTCTGGTAATTGGCATCCACTTCCAGCTTGCCGCGCTCGCCAATCAGCCAGTCGGCGGCCAGCGAGTAGAAGTTGCGGCGACCGTCGGCGTGCTCGACATAGGAGTTGCTGGAATCCCATGCGGCATTCAGGCGCAGGCCGAAACGCGGGGTGATCCAGTGGCCGACATCGACGGCGACGTAGCGCGAGCCTTCCGAATCGGTACCGAGCGTGGCGGTGCGCACTTCGGCCGGGCGCTTGCCGATGTAGTTGATGATGCCGCCCGGCGCCATCACGCCTGCGGCCAGGCCGGCTTCACCCTTGAGGATCTCCACCGACTGCACGTTCTCCAGCGCCAGGCGCTGTTCGCCGGCGATGGACAGGCCGTTGAAGCGGTAGCCGGTGGCGGCGTCCAGGGCGAAGCCACGGATGGCGATGTTCTGGTAGTAACCCACCGGCGCATACGCATCACCCAGCGAGGCATCGTTGCTGGCCAGCTCGGACAGCGAACGCACCTGGCGACGGTCCAGGTAATCGCGCTCAAGCACGTTCACCGAGGCCGGCGTGTCCTTCCAGCTGCCGCCACCGAACGCGTTCACGCGTGAGGTATCGGCCTTCGGTTTGCCGGCCTGCACGCGTACCGCCGCCAGTTCGGTGGGCGAGCGCTCGGCGCCGGTGGCAGCCGCATCAGGGGACGCATCGGCCTCGCTGGCGTGCAGTGGCAGCGCAGCGCAGAGGGCGAGGGAGAGCAGGGTGGGGCGCAGGCAGCGGTTCATTCGGTTCGTCTTCGGACAACAAGGGAGACGAAGCGACGGCGCGCAGGTGCACCGGCCCATGATGGGGGTGTGGCTGCGGCTCAAAGCTCCCTACGCCGGTGCAAACCGGATCAGGTTCCAAGGGACTCTCTCAGCCTGGCAGATCCAGGCACCCCCGCTTCAGGTGACCATTTCACTACAAATGGTACGGATTTGCGAGCCGGCGTCCTTCAGGCTGCGGGGTCAGATCCCTTTCCGCAGGAAAGGGACCTGATCCCAATGGTGCGCCAACCGGGTCACGCCGCCGCGTGCAGCGCCTGCAGCAGTGCCTGTCCCGGCGCGCTGTGGAACCACGCCGGATGCCCCAGCATGAAGGGCTGCCACGCGACGTCGGCATTGGCGGTCGAGCCGGTGACGCCTTCGAAGTACTCCACTTCGGACAGTGCGAAGTCGAAATGAACCATCGGCAGCAGGTCGGCCAGCAGGTGCACGCGTGCCGCCGACAGCGGCAGCACCTGGCGGTAGCCGTCGAGCAGGGCCAGCGCGATATCGATGCGCACCGCCTCCATGCCGCGCTCCAGTTCCAGCCACGCCACCGCGTTGCGCTCGATCGCCGTGGCGAGGTCGAACAGCGCACTGGTGGGCGAGGCCAGGCCGAAATCCAGCACGGTACTGATCTGCCCATCGCGCCACAGCAGGTTGGAAACGTGCCAGTCGTTGTGCGCCCACAATCGTGGCTCATCGCGCAGGCGCTCGGCCAGGCCGGCATGCCACGGCAGCACGTCGCGCTGCAGCTGCGCTTCCCATGGAATGCGCGCGAGATAGCGGGCCAGCCCGGGACGCTCGTGCAGCCCTGCCTTGATGGCCGCGATCGGATCGTCGGCACGGATCAGATCGTCGCGCGCGACCAGCACATGGGTGCTGCGTTGGGGCGCGTGGTAGCTGGCGGCGGCCCGGTGCAGCTGCGCGAGTGTGCGCCCGGCTTCGCGGGCCTGCGCGACATCGGTCAGCAGCGACCACGACACGGCGTCGCGGTACAGGTCCTCGCCGACGCCGATCGCATGCAGCTCGAACGTCCATTCGCCATGTTCGGCCGCAGTGTGGCCATCGGCCGCTGGCAGCACCTGCACCACCGGTACGCCCGCTGCGGCGAGATGGGCGATGAAGTGGTGCTCTTCTTCCAGGCAGGCCGCACTGCGCACGCTGTGGTGATGGCGCTTGACGAACACCGCGCCGTTCGCGCCGTTGACGATGGCGGCAGCCGACAGCGGCCGCGGGCTGTGCCAGCGCGGTTCGCTGCCGATGTGCAGCTGCGGGTAGCGCTGGCGCAGCCACGCGATGTCCGCCGCGCTGATCGGTGGCCAGTCGGCAGCGACCTCGTCGTTGTTGAGGCCCTGCACGCGGTGGGAGGAAGAAGTCATGCCGCAGCCCCAGTGGGGAAAGTCACATCCAAGGCTGCGCATTCAACGCCATGCACGCGGCCAACGCAAACGGGCGGGTCATCGACCCGCCCGTCCGTGCATCGGCATGGAAGATGCCGCGCTGCTTACCAGCCGCGATGGCGACCGCGGTCGTGGTAGTAGCGGTTGTCGTAGTAGCGCTCGCGTTGCCAGCGACGGTCATCACCGCGGTCGTAGTAGCCGCTGCGGTAGTAGCCACGGTCGTAACGGCGATCGTAGCGGTCGTCGTAACGGCGATTGTCGTAGTAACGGCGGTCGCGGCGGTCGGAGGTGGTCAGGTTGCCGATCGCGCCGCCGGCCACGGCGCCGCCGACGGTGGCAGCGGGATCGCCGTTGGAGAGCAGGTTGCCGGCCACGCCACCGACCACGGCGCCGACCAGGGTGCGCTTGTCCTTCCTCGACATCGCGCTGGCATCGCTGACCACGGCGACACCGGCCACCAGTGCCAAGGCCATCGCCAGACCACGGAAGCTGAGTGTGGAAGTACTGAGCATGTTCGTTCTCCTGTGAGGTGCATGCCACGCTGGGCAGGGAGGGCGCGGGCGCCCCGGCTGCCGTGGAGACCACGCTGACGTTCCAACATTGCCGGAACATTGCCTGGTCCACCGTGCGGCTTGCGCATTCATCTAGCGGCAGGCGGCATGAAGCAAGGCTGAAAGCGGCCTCGGCCGCTCAGCTGGCAGAAAGGGAAAAGGCCACGCGGACGTGGCCCTCCCTTCTCTGCCAAGGCGTTGCGGGCTCAGACGCCCATCGCCTTCTGTGCCTGCCGGGCCTGCTCCTGCTGGGCGTCCTGCTGCTGGTGCAGCACGTTAGGCGCGCCCTGCACGGCACCGCTGCTGAGCGCGATGCTCTGCTCGCTGGCGGCTCGGGTCTCCACCGCCACGCGGCTGGCCGCCGGGTCACCGATCGTGCCCTGCACGGCAAACAGGCGTTCACCGTTCGGGCTGGGCACCACCGAGTCGATGCGCTGCAGGCCGGCGGCATGCGCCTCCTTGGTCAGGGCCGCGGCGGCGCTTTCCAGCGCGTGGCGATCCTTGAAGGTGCCGGCCGGCAACAGTTCCAGACCCTTGCTGGCCTGGATGAAGAGCGGATTGCGCGGGTGCCGTTCGTCGTTCAGCAGCGGGCGCTCGCGGGCTTCCTTGATGGCCTCCAGCGTCTTCGCCCCGACAATGCCGTCGACCACCAGGCCGTTGTCCTTCTGCAACTGGCGCACCGCCGCGTCGGTGTTGCGGCCGAAGCGGCCATCCTCGACCAGCGGTTTGCCGTCGGCACCGACATAGCCGAGGTGGCCCAGCTGCTCCTGCACCTTGCGCACGCCTTCGCTGTGCGCGCCCTGCTTGTACAGTTCGGCGTGCGGGGTGGCAGCGGCCTTGTGCTCGGCGGCAGGCTTGCCCTGGGCCTGCTCGTGCGACGGGGTGCGGTTTTCCAGCAGGTCGCGCGCCTTGGACAGCGGATCGGAGGCGTACAGCTTCCAGTTCGGGTGCTCCTTCACCTGCTTGAGGTAGTCCTCCACCGGCATGGTGTGCACGCCCTTGCTGCCGGTGGACTGGCTGATCAGCAGCTTGTCGGTGGTGGGGTCGCGCACCACCATCACGATGTGGTCGATGCCGTTCCAGTGCTCATGGCGGGTCCTGGCCGTATCCAGGCCGATGATCATGCCTTCCTTCAGCGCACCGGGCTTGAGGATCGCGTCGCGGTCAAGCAGCACGCCGGACTGGTCGAATGCCTTGCGCACGATGCCGCCGGAACCCAGGTTGCCCAGGTCGATACGATCGGCCTTGCTGAAGACCGCATGCCCGGCCTTCTGGTTGATCTCGTCCATGGTGCGGTTCTGCAGCGTGCCGACCCAGCCGGAACAGTCGATGTAACCCTGCTCCACGTTCTTGCCGGTCTTGCCCGGTACGTACAGCGCGTGACCCGGAATGTTGATGGCGTACTTCACGTGGTCGTACTTCACGCCGGCCTCGTAGGCGGCGTGCAGTTCGATGCCCGGCTTCGGCGCGGTAGCCGCCGCTGTGGTTGCCGCCAGCGTGGCTGCACCCGCCGCCACGGCTGCGCTGGCCTGTGCAGGCGCTGCCGGGGCCTGGCTTTGGCCCGGCGCCACTGTCTGCGGGGCGATGTTCTTTTCCGGAATGCTGATCGCCGCGTACTTGTGGATGTAGTAGCTGGAGAACGCCCGCGCCAGTTCGCCATCGTTCATGCCGCGCATCTCGGCCAGGGTGTGGCCGGTCAGCGCCTTCGCGTCGGAACCGATCTGGTTCAGCACGTTGCGGCGCATGTTGATCTCTTCGCCGTGGCCGTTGCGGACCACGCCGAAGGTGCCGGTGGCAATCGCGGTCTGCACCGAGCCATAGCCGGCGCTGCCCTGCTGGTGGGCCAGGTACAGGTCCAGGCCGGTCGGCGTACTGCCTCCGGACAGGTACGGGTGGCCGGTGCGCTCGTTGCGGCGTGCCATCGAGTCCAGGTTGTCCTGGTACATCTTTGCGGCCGCTTCGGTGTTGCGGGTCGGGTCGAACTCGTGGCCGGTCAGGTGGTACTGGCGCGCGGAGCCGGGCACGAACTGGAACAGGCCCTTGGCGCCGGACGAGGTGTTGTGGGCGCGCTCGTTGAAGGTGCCGCCGGTCTCGATGTGCGCGAAGCGCATGAAGTCATCGACCGGAAGGCCTTTCTGCCGGGCGACCTGCTCGACGATGTCCAGGACTTCCTTTCTGCTGTAGTCATGCTGTGCCATGACGTTTTCCTCGGGGTTGATGGAGCGGCGCATGCCGCGAATCGCCAACCGGACTCATCCGTGAGTCAAGAACATGTCGGTCAACAGGAAACCCGCGCGTGGGCGGGTGCTATCAGGGCGCGATGTACTGCTGGGTCGCGCTGTCGAAGGTGTAGTGCACGGCGTCGCCGGCGCCCAGTGCACGGGTCTTGCCGGGGCCTTCGATGGTGGTGCCCTTGAAGGTCACGGTCAGTCGCGGCAGGCCGTTGCCGTCGGCAGCGAAGGCCAGTTCGCCATCGCTGTCGGTGCAGGGCATCACGTTGCCTTCGTCGCAGGCGGCGCTGTTGTCCTCGCCCGTACGCACCGAGCCGACATAGCGCCAGACCTTGCTGTCCACGTCGTCTTCGCTGCGCTTGGGGTTGAACAGCAGCAGTGCATAGCCGGTGCTGCTGATGCCGCGGTCGAAGCTGCTGGTCGGCACCGCCAGCAGCAGGCGACCGTCGGCGGTGCGATGTTCAAGCGGCTTGCGCCGGGTATCGACATCGTCGGCCTTGTCGTACGCGCCCAGCGCGCCGATGGTCCATTCCTGACCACGGAACTTCCATGGCTTCTTCGCGTCGGCGCCGGCCAGCACGAAAGTGGCCTCGGCGAGGTTGGCGCGATCATCCGGGCCGGCCGGCGTCTGCTCGCCCGGCTTGCCGTAGTGCTCGCGGGTATCCCAGGAGAAACCCGTGTAATACGTGGTGCCATCGAGGGTGAAGGTGTGGCCGAACCAGAAGGTCGCCACGCTGCCGTTCTGGACCTCGTAGGAGGTCGCGCCATCACCGTCCACCTGGTAGGTGAAATACATCACGGTCGGCGCGTCGGGCGGGGTGACGGCGGTGTCGGGAGAGGTGTTCTGCATCGGGGCAACATCCTGTCGGGGCGCATCGGCAGCCTGCACGGGGGCGCCAGGCTGGGAGGACGAGGGGGCCGGATCGGCGGCGCTGCAGGCCGCAGCGGAAAGAGAGACGAGCAGGCACGCCGCGAATGCGCGCAGGGGCCGCAACGGCAGGGTCCAACATGGCTCGGGGGGGTGATGCATGCGCCTCTCCATGGTCAGCGTTGCCGGGCCAGACGGCCGGCAGGAAACCGCACCCCATCCACCTGGGACGGGAGCGAGGACATGAGCCGGTCGATTCCTTCGACCTCGCATTGAAAACCCATGCCGGGTCATCTTGGCACAGAACGGCGGCCGGTCAAAGAGGGCGGTGACAGATGCCCTTACAGTGTGATCTGGTTCTCAGATCTTGCCGTCGCGCAGGTAGTCGAACAATTCGGCGTCGCCCTTCAGGCCCAGTTTGAGCATGGCGTCGCCTTTCTGCCGGCTGATGGTGCTGACGCTCTTGTGCAGCTGCAGCGAGATCTCCTTCACCGTCATGCCGGTGCCGAGCAGCCGCAGCACTTCCACCTCGCGTGGCGACAACGGCTTGCCGTCGCCCTCGCGCATGCGCCAGCTGCCCGCAGCCTCGACCCGCTCACGCAGGCTCCGGCTGATGTAGGGCTGGCCCCGATAGACCGCCTGGATGGCCTGCGGCAGTTCGTCCATCGACGAGCTCTTGTCGACCAGGCCGAGCACGCCGCTGTCGAGCACCATGCGCAGGATCGCCAGGTTGTTGGAGACGCTGAGCATCAGCACCGGCAGGTCGGGGAAGCGGCGGCGGATCATGCCGATCATGGCGAAGCCGTCGGCCTGTGGGCTGCCCGGCATGGAATAGTCGGTCACCAGCAGGTCGCAGGGTTGGCTGCCGAGCAGGGCCATCAGCGCCTGCGCGCTGTCAGCCTCGCCGACCACGCGGCCGACCCCGCTCGATTCGATGACGGCGCGGGTACCGATACGGACCACAGGGTGGTCGTCTGCGATGATGATGCGCAAGCTCATTGCTCTAGTATGGCCACCGGGCAAGCCGGGCCGCGACCATCGCGGCCCTGTCAGGATTCTAGGAGATCGACGCCGATGCGTAGCTGGGCTGTTCGCAGGCTGGTCCTGCTGCTGGCCGTGCTGGTGCTGCCCGTGGCGCTGGCACAGGCAGTGCCCGGGCTGTTGCCGCTCAGTCCCCTGCAGCGCGAGTACCTCGCCGCCCATCCAAGCATCGTCGTGGGCCAGTATGACAGCGGCTGGCCGCCGTTCGAGTCCCTCCGTGATGGCCAGCAGGTTGGCCTGGGGCCGGATTATCTGTCGCTTCTCGCCCGTCAGCTGGGTGTGAAGGTCGAGGCGAGGCGTTATTCCGACTGGACATCCGTGCTGGATGCGGCCTGTCGTGGCGAGATCGACGTGGTAATGAATGTCGGTCTCAGTGCCGACCGCACCCAGTGCATGGTCTATACCGCTGCCTATGGCGAGGCGCCGTTGGCGCTGGTGGGGAGGCCGGGCGATCTGCGTGCTTCGAACATGCCCGACCTGGACGGATTGCGGGTGGTCATCGAGCAGGATTTCCTGACCGGACCGCAGGTGCGGGCACGTTTCCCGCGTGCGGTGCAGCTTGTCGCAAACAGCTCGTTGGCTGCGCTGCAGATGGTCAGAGACGACAAAGCTGATGTCTACATAGGCAATGCCTACGTTGCCACCGAACTGATCGCACGCCAGCACCTGCAGGGTGTCGTCCTGCTGCGTCCGAGCGACCTGCCTCCCGAACGGATGCACTTCGGCGTTCCCAACAGCAAGCAACCGCTGGCCGAAGCGCTGGACCTGGCGCTGGCCGCGACCAGCCAGGCCCAGCGCGATGCACTGGCACAACGCTGGCTGCCCCTGCCGCAGTGGTCGGCATCGGCGCAGCTGGCGCTCAGCCAGGCCGAGAAGCGGGTTCTGCAGCAGCCGTTGAAGATCGGCTTCGCGCCAAACGCCGCCCCATTGTCGTTCGCCGACGAGGATGGCAGGCCCAGCGGCCTGGCCAGCGAGTACCTGGCCAGGCTGATGCAGGCCGGTGCCAACCTGCAGGCGCAGAACAGCCATGACTGGTACGAGGTGCGCGAGAAGGCGCGCCGCGGCGAGCTGCAGGCGGTGATGGGCATTCCGGTCGATTCGCACTATCTGGGCCCGGACTGGGTGTACAGCCAACCCTTCATCAGCGTGCCGAACGTGATCGTCAGCCGCCACGACAGCCCGGCGCTGCTGGGCCTGTCCGACCTCCAGGACAAGCGCGTACTGCTGTCGGATCCGGAGCGCGTACGCGGTTACGTGCTGCAGCAGGCGCCGCAGGCCAGGATCGTCGCCGCGCGCAGCGCCGAACAGGCCATGCAACGCCTGATCGATGGTGAGGCCGACGCCTACGTGGGCAATCTGGCCCTGGTCGACCACCTGCTGCGCACGCGTTTCCCGGGGCGCCTGCAGGTTGCCGCGCCCGCGGGCTTCAACGACCAGCTGGCACTGGCCGTGGAGCGCCGGCATGCGGCGCTCGCCACGACCTTCGATCGCTTGCTGCTGCAGATGACGCCACGCGAGCGCGAAGCGCTGCGCGGCGACTGGCTGGCGGTGGAGTACCACAACGGCATCGACTGGCGAAGCACGCTGCGCTGGGGTGTACCGCTGCTGCTGGTGCTGCTGACCGCGCTGCTGGTGCATGGCATCGGCTACTGGCGCCTGCGCCGCGAGGTGGCCGGGCGCCGCCAGCTGGAACAGCGCCTGGCCGAAGTGACCGACAACCTGCCTGCCGTGGTCTACCAGGCCCGTCGCGAGGTTGATGGCACGCTCCGCTTCCCGTTCATTGCCGGTGACCTCCAGGCGCTGTTCGGGATCACCCGGCAGCAGGCTGAGCAGGACGCCACAATGTTGCTGGAACGCGTCGAAGAGGACGATCGCGCGCGCATCCTGCAGGCGGTCGAACAGGCCGCGCACCAGTTCGCACCGCTCATGCTGGAATTCCGCCTGCGGGGCAATGGAGCAGGCCCGCGTTGGGTGCGCACCCAGGCGCAACCCTATGCCGCCGAAGCCGGTGTGGTGACCTGGAGTGGCTACTGGGTGGATGCCAGCGAGGCTCGTGCACAAGCGGATGCCCTGACCGCAGCCAAGGCCGAGGCCGAGCAGGCGGCCGAAGCGAAATCCCGCTTCCTGGCCACCATGAGCCATGAGATCCGCACGCCGATGAGTGGCGTGCTGGGGATGCTGGAAGTGCTGGCGCACTTACCGCTGGATGCAGAGCAGAAACGCATCCTTGGCGTGATCGAGGATTCGGCGCAGATGCTCCGGCAGATCCTTGACGACATCCTTGACTACTCGCGGCTGGAGGCCAACGCATTGCGGCTGGAGCCGGTACCGCAGCCGCTGCGGCCGTTGCTGGAAAGCGTGTGCCGGTTGTTGTCGGCGCAGGCCAGTGCACGTGGGCTGGACCTGCACGTGCAGATTGATCCGCAGCTGGCAGCCGCGCACGAAGTGGATGGCGTGCGCCTGCGCCAGATCGTGTTCAACCTGCTCAGCAACGCCATCAAGTTCACCGTGCGCGGCGAAGTGCGGCTGCAGCTGGAAGTGCTGGGGCCGACCGCCGAAGACGGCAGCCAGCCGCTGTGCCTGAGCGTCACCGATACCGGCATCGGCATCGCACCGGAACAGTTGCAGCACCTGTTTGCGCCGTTCACCCAGGCCGGTGCGTACATCCAGCGCGACCATGGTGGAACCGGCCTGGGCCTGAGCATCTGCCAGCGCCTGGTGCAGATGATGGACGGCGAGCTGGAACTGCACAGCACGCTGGGCGAGGGCACCCGCGCCGAGGTGCGGCTGTCGCTGGTGGAAGCCGGCAGCAGTGATGTTGAAGCGCTGGTCGCCGAGCAGGAACAGGCGGCGCTGCTGCCGCCCGCACTGCGCCAGGCACGCGTGCTGGTGATCGAAGATCATCCGACCAACCAGGCGATGATGGCCTGGCGGCTGCAGCAGCTGGGTGTGCCGCATGTGCTGGTCGGCGATGGCCAGCAGGGGCTGGATCGCCTGGCATCGGAGCACTTTGATCTGGTCATTACCGATTGCCGGATGCCGGTACTGGATGGTTTCGCCTTCACCCGCCTGCTGCGCGAACGCGAAGGCCGCAACGGCCAGCCGCGGCTGACCGTACTGGCGCTGACCGCCAGCGTGCTGGACGACGATGCACGTCGTTGCCGTGAAGCCGGGATGGATGAGGTGCTGGCCAAGCCATTGTCATTGGCGACACTGCGCGCGGCACTGCTGCGCTGGTTGCCGCAGGCGCAGGGGCAACGGTTCGAGGAGCCGCTGGCCGAGTCCGCTGCCGTCGATGACAGGACGCTGCCCGATCTGGACAGCCTGCAGCGGCGCTTCGGCTCACGTGCGGTGGCCGAGCAGTTGCGCGACAGCCTGCTGCAGGCCAGTGCAGGTGACCTGGCCGCTGTGCAGCGCGCGCTGGAGGCCGGCGACCGTGAGGCTGCCGCGCTGCACCTGCATCGCCAGGCCGGTGGCTTGGGCGCGGTGGGAGCGACGGTGCTGGCCGCGCAGGCCAATGCACTGGTCGAGCGCCTGCAGGATGCGGCCGAGACCGATCCGGTGCCGTTGTTCACCGCGGTGGCGGCATTCGTGGCGCGGCTGCAACAGCAGTTGCAGCGCCTGGCTCACTGAGCCGACTGCTGCTGCAGGTAGGCGATCACCAGCGCACGTCGTTCGGCGCTGGGGAAGGCGTTGTACATGCGTGTGCCCGGTACAACATGGGTGGGTGACTGCAGGAACGCATCCAGGGTCTGCGCGGACCAGGTGATGTCGGCGCGGCGCATGCCGTCGGAATAGCCGTAGTCGGGCAGGCTGCCGGCGCGACGGCCGATCACGCCGTGCAGGTTCGGGCCGAAGCGGTGGATGCCGCCAGGCTGCACGGTGTGGCAGCCGGCACACAACTCGAACGCGCGTTGCATGGCCTGCTGCTGCGCCTGTTCCGGCGTGGCGGGCGCTGCAGGCGGGCGCTGGCAGGCCGTGGCGGCCAGGGCCACGGCAACAGCGATGAGCAGGAATGATGCACGCATGGGCGGGCAGGATAGCGGTGCGTGGCAAGCGACGGGCTGCGACGCTCGGTCGCAGCCCGTGGCGTTCACATGCCCGAGTAGTTCGGGCCCCCGCCGCCCTGCGGGGTCACCCACACGATGTTCTGGGTGGGGTCCTTGATGTCGCAGGTCTTGCAGTGCACGCAGTTCTGCGCGTTGATCTGCAGGCGCGCGCTGTCGGCTTCGCCGACGAACTCGTACACGCCGGCCGGGCAGTAGCGCGCTTCCGGGCCTGCGTACTCGGCCAGGTTCACCTTCACCGGAATGCTCGGGTCCTTCAGCGTCAGGTGGCTGGGCTGGTTCTCGTCGTGGTTGGTGCTGCTCAGGAACACCGAGCTGAGCCGGTCGAAGGTCAGCACGCCATCCGGCTTCGGGTAGGCGATGCGGGTGTGCTTGGCCGCCGGTTCCAGGCAGGCGTGGTCGGGCTGGGTGCGGTGCAGGGTCCACGGCGGGTTGCGCACGCCCAGCTTGGGAAGCAGCCACTGCTCCACGCCGGTCATCAGCGTGGCCACGGTCTGGCCCTTCTTGAACCACTGCTTGAAGTTCTTGGCCTGCTGCAGTTCGGTGAACAGCCAGCTGGCTTCGAACGCCGTCGGGTAGGCACTCAGTTCATCGTGCTGGCGGTCGGCGGCCAGTGCATCGAACGCGGCGTCGGCGCACAGCATGCCGGTCTTGATCGCGGCGTGGCTGCCCTTGATGCGGCTGGCGTTGAGGTAGCCGGCCTCGCAGCCGACCAGCGCGCCACCGGGGAACACCGTCTTCGGCAGCGACAACAGGCCACCGGCGGTGATCGCACGCGCGCCGTAACCGATGCGGGTGCCACCCTCCAGGTGCTTGCGGATGGACGGATGGGTCTTGAAACGCTGGAACTCTTCAAACGGGCTCAGCCACGGGTTCCTGTAGTCCAGGCCGACCACGTAGCCGATGGCGACCTTGCCGCCGTCGGCGTGGTACAGGAACGCGCCGCCGTAGGTGTCGCTGTCCAGCGGCCAGCCGGCGGCATGCACCACCAGGCCCGGCTCATGCTTGGCCGGGTCGATCTGCCACAGTTCCTTGATGCCGATGCCGTAGGCCTGCGGGTCCTTGCCTTCGTCCAGCTTGTAGCGGGCGATCAGCTGGCGGCCCAGGTGGCCGCGTGCGCCTTCGGCGAAGATCGTGTACCTGGCGTGCAGCGCCATGCCGCGCTCGAAGGCCGGGCCGATGCTGCCGTCCTTCTCGATGCCCATGTCGCCGGTGGCCACGCCGATCACTTCGCCGGTGTCGCCGTACAGCACCTCGGCGGCGGCGAAGCCGGGGAAGATCGCCACTTCCAGCGCCTCGGCCTGCTGCGCCAGCCAGCGGGTCACTTCGCCCAGGCTGATGATGTAGTTGCCTTCGTTGTGGAAGCACTCCGGCAGCAGCGCGTTGGGCGTGCTGCGTGCGCCGGTTTCGCTGAGGAACAGGAATTCGTCGCGGGTGACCTTCTGCTTCAGCGGTGCGCCACGCTCGGCCCAGTCCGGGAACAGTTCGGTCAGCGCGCGCGGATCCATCACCGCGCCGGACAGCACGTGCGCGCCTGGTTCGGACCCCTTCTCCAGCACGCACACCGACAATTCGCGGCCGGCTTCGATCGCGCGCTGGCGCAGGCGGATCGCGGTGGCCAGGCCGGCGGGGCCGGCGCCGACGATCACCACGTCGAATTCCATTACTTCACGCGGGGGCAGGGCGTTGGCTTCAGCGCTCATCGATTGCATGACTCGTGGGTAGGGCCGGCATCGGGGCCACCGGCGGTGCCTGGGAATCGCGCGTGCGGCCACGGGCGAAACGGTTGTTTGAATGTGTCAGGGTACCGGGACGCGCGTGATCGAGCTAGATCGCCGATGTTCACGTCATGATTGCTGCGGTGCAGCGTAATGCTCGCGGCCGGGTAGGTGCCAACCTTGGTTGGCACATTGTTTCACCGCCCGGACCCGCATCCGTGGACCAAGGTCCACACCTACCAGACGCGATGCTTGCGGATGACCGACAATGGCCCGGTCCTGACTGCGCGTGAGTGCCATGGCTTTGCATCCGTACGATCTGTTCGATGTCCGTTCCCTGCTCAACGAGGAAGAGCGCGCGGTGCAGGAGAGCGTCGCCCGTTTCACCAACGAGCGCGTGCTGCCGATCATCGGCGATGCCTTCGACCAGGCCCGCTTCCCCGATGAACTGGTGCCGGAGATCGCGTCACTGGGCCTGCTCGGTGCGACCCTGCCGACCGAGTACGGCGGTGGTGGCCTCGGCGCGGTCAGCTACGGCCTGATCTGCCAGGAGCTGGAGCGCGGCGATTCGGGCCTGCGCAGCTTCGTCTCGGTGCAGAGCTCGCTGTGCATGTACCCGATCTACGCCTATGGCAGCGAGGAACAGCGCCAGCAGTGGCTGCCGGCGATGGCGCGCGGCGAACTGATCGGCTGCTTCGGCCTGACCGAGGCGCATGGGGGTTCCGATCCGGCCAGCATGAAGACCCGCGCGGTGCGCGACGGCAGCGACTGGCGCATCAGCGGCAGCAAGATGTGGATCACCAGCGGCCCGGTGGCCGACCTGGCCATCGTCTGGGCGCAGACCGAGGACGGCATCCAGGGTTTCGTGCTGGAAAAGGGCATGGCCGGCTTCACCACGCAGGAGATCAAGCACAAGATGAGCCTGCGCGCATCGCTGACCGGGGCGCTGTTCTTCGATGACGTGCGCGTGCCTGACAGCCACCGGCTGCCGAACGTGAAGGGCCTGAAGGGGCCGCTGGGCTGCCTGACCCAGGCCCGCTATGGCATCAGCTGGGGCCCCATCGGTGCGGCGATTGCCTGCCTGGATGAAGCGCTGGGTTATGCCAAGGAGCGCGTGCTGTTCGGTCGCCCGCTGGCGGCCACGCAGAGCGCGCAGATCAAGCTGGCCGAGATGGCCCGCCGCATCACCACCGCGCAGCTGCTGGCCCTGCAGCTGGGCCGCCTGAAGGAAGCCGGCCAGCTGCAGCCGCAGCAGGTCAGCCTGGCCAAGTGGAACAACTGCCGCATGGCGATCGACATCGCCCGCGAATGCCGTGACCTGCTGGGTGGCGCCGGCATCACCACCGAACACGTGGCGATCCGGCACGCGCTGAACCTGGAATCGGTGATCACCTATGAAGGCACCGAGACCGTGCACCAGCTGGTGATCGGCCGCGAACTGACCGGCATCAACGCGTTCTGAGTGCACCGGTAGTGCCGGCCGCTGGCCGGCATTGCCCAGTAGCGTATTCGCAGGCGAGCGATCGGTGTACCGAACCGCGCACCCTACCGAGATGGGTTCAAGGACAGCCTGTACCGCGCGGCTGTTGGGTCCGCCTTGAAGCGAGCCGAGCACCGCAGGTCCGGCGGGGGCGAAGAGGCGCGGGTGTCTGAGCGCAGCGAGTTCCGCGCCGTCCCCCGGCGGGCCGAGGAGCGCAGGGCACCGGTGCGCAGCGCCGGCTCGCGGATGGCGGCGCGTTTCTTTTGGTTACTTTTCTTTCCGCGCGGAAAGAAAAGTAACGCCCATGAACGCATGCGCCCGCCACAGCAACGACCAGGCAGAAGAGAGACGCGTGGCGTTACGCGCCGCCGGCAAACCCATGCTGCCGCCACGCCTCGTACATCACCACGGCAACGGTGTTGGAAAGATTGAGGCTGCGGTTGTCCGGCCGCATCGGCAGGCGCAGGCGGCGGCCATCGGGCAAGGCATCGAGCACGTCCTGCGGCAGGCCGCGGCTTTCCGGGCCGAACAGGAAGGCATCACCGTCTTCGAACGCCACGCTGTCATAGCGGACGCTGGCACGCGTACTGAGGGCGAACAACCGCTTCGGTGCGATCCGCGCCAGCGCGGTGTCCAGGTCGGGGTGCACCTGCAGGCGCGAATACTCGTGGTAGTCCAGGCCGGCGCGCTTGAGCTGCTTGTCTTCCAGTGCGAAGCCGAGCGGCTCGACCAGGTGCAGCTGCGCGCCGGTGTTGGCGCAGAGCCGGATCACATTGCCCGTGTTGGGCGGGATTTCCGGTTGGAACAGGATCACGTGGAACTGGGGCGCGGCATTCATCGGCGCAGTGTACCTGCGACGACCGCCGCCTTTACGGCGCACGCCCTGCGCGAGGCAGGGCGGCACCGCTTACGGGCGCAGCAGGACCTGGGCGGTTTCGGTGGCCAGGGCCTGCAGGTCGGCGGCGCTCGGACGCACCTGCAGGGCCGGCAGGTTGACGATCACCTGGTTGGCGACGCTGGTGGCGGCGGCAGCCAGGGTCGCGGCGTAGCGCTGGGCTTCCAGCTCGGCGGCCAGGGCGACGCGCTGCTCCAGGCTCGGGCGCACTTCCACCGAGGCCAGGGTGGTGATCGGCATCGCGGCGGCCACCGGGGCGGCGACGTAGCCGCTGCGCTCGGCCAGCTGGTCGGCACTTGGGCGCACTTCCACGGTGGCCAGGGTCGGGATGCCGCTGGCCTGTTCCCAGGCCTGCTGGGCCAGCTGGTCGGCGGCCGGACGAACCTGCACGGTGGACAGGGTCTTGATGGATTCGGAGGCCTGCACCGACGAAACAACCGCGGTGCCGGCGATCAGGGCGATGGCGATGGCAATGGTCTTGGCGTTCATGACGGGGCCTGTTTAGTGTTGGTGATCAGTGGTGTTGTAGTAAGGTAGTACACCAATTCTGGGCTTGCAAGGAAAATTTTCGATTTCCTGCGTTTGTTCAGTCTTCAGTCAGCTTTTGTCTGAAGCCCTTCCTGGTGCAGGAACTACCAAGCAATCCCCGTGCCAACTTTTAATTATTGATTTGCAAGGGTTTTATGATCATCGAAAAGTGTCCGGCGGGCGGACACCTGTCCATTCGATGTGCTGCGGACACTGTCCGGACGTTGCTGGCGGGTGCTTGTGACGGCTCGGACAGGGCAGATCGGCGCTGCGGATGGCGCACAGGGGCAAACACCCCCAGTGACTGGCGACCGATTCCTGCCGTTGCGCGCGCACGCTAGGATCGGGGTTCACCTATGTGACCAAGGATCCGGATATGTCTCTCGCCCTTCGCCCGCGCACTGCGCTGCTGGCCGTTGCCCTCAGCACCGCCCTGGGCACGCTTGTGCCTTCCCATGCGTTGGCGGCAAAGCCGGCCGCACCGGCCAAGGTCGATATCCCGTATGAGCAGTTCACCCTGCCCAACGGCCTGCGCGTGATCGTGCACACCGATCGCAAGGCGCCGATCGTCGCGGTCAACGTCTGGTATCACGTCGGCAGCAAGGACGAACCGGCCGGCCGCACCGGCTTCGCGCACCTGTTCGAACACCTGATGTTCCAGGGCAGCGAAAACCACGACGGCGAGTTCTTCGAGCCGTTCAAGCAGGTCGGCGCCACCAACCAGAACGGCACCACCAATACCGACCGCACCAACTACTTCGAGAACGTGCCCACCACTGCGCTGGACATGGCGCTGTGGATGGAATCGGACCGCATGGGCCATCTGGTCGGTGCGATCGACCAGGCGGCGCTGGACGAGCAGCGTGGCGTGGTGCAGAACGAGAAGCGCCAGGGCGAGAACCAGCCCTACGGCCAGGCCTGGGACCAGCTCAACAAGGCGCTGTATCCAGTTGGCCACCCGTACCACCACGGCGTGATCGGTTCGATGAACGATCTGAACGCGGCGTCGCTGGATGACGTGAAGACCTGGTTCCGCACCTGGTACGGCCCGAACAACGCCGTGCTGGTGCTGGCTGGCGACATCGACCTGGCCACCGCCAAGGAAAAGGTTGGCAAGTACTTCGGCAGCATCCCGGCCGGCCCGACCATGGCGCAGCCGGCGGTGAACGTGGCCAAGCGCAGCGCCGACACGCGCGAGACGATGACCGACAAGGTGCCGCAGGCGCGTATCTACCGCGCCTGGAACGTGCCGCAGGTCGGTACCACCGAGGTCGATCAGCTGCAGCTGTTCGCGCAGGTACTGGGCGGTGCCAAGTCCTCGCGGCTGAGCCAGCGCCTGCAGCACCAGGACAAGCTGGTGGACAGCATCGCGGCAGGCCTGTCGACGTCGCAGCTGGGTTCGAACTTCGTGATCATGGCGACGGTCAAGCAGGGCCAGGACCCTGCCAAGGTCGAGAAGATCATCGACGAGGAACTGGACCGGCTGATCAAGCAGGGCCCGACCGCGGCCGAGCTGGAACGCGCCAAGACCGGTGCCCGCGCCGGTTTCATCCGCGGCATCGAACGCATCGGCGGCTTCGGCGGCAAGGCCGACGCACTGGCCGAGTGCGCGGTGTTCACCGGCGACCCGGGCTGCTTCCGCACCTCGCTGGCCAACATCGAGAAGGCCAGTGCTGCTGATCTGAGCCGTCTGGGCGCGCAGTGGCTGGACAAGGGCAGCCACACCCTGGTGATTGCACCGGGTGAGCGCGTGGCGCTGAAGGAAGACCCGAGCCAGGCGCCGAAGCCGTTCAGCGTGCCGGCGGTGGATCCCAAGTACAGCACGCTGCCCGAGCAGGTGGACCGCAAGGCCGGCGTACCGCAGACCCGCGAGTTCCCGCAGCTGAAGTTCCCGGCGCTGCAGCGCGCCACGCTGAAGAACGGCACCCAGGTGATCCTGGCCGAGCGCCACGAGATTCCGGTGGTGCAGTTCAGCTACCAGTTCCCGGGTGGCTTCAGCGCCGACCAGGGCCGCAAGCCGGGCACCGCCAACTTCACCATGAGCCTGATGACCGAAGGCGCCGGCAAGCTCGGCTCGCTGGCCTTCGCCGATGCTGCTGACGCACTGGGCGCCAGCCTGGATGCCTCGGCCGGCCTGGACTCCATGAGCGTGGACCTGTCGGCGCTGAAGGAAAACCTGGCACCGTCGCTGGCGCTGTATCGGGACCTGCTGCGCGAACCGCGCTTCGAGCAGGGCGAGATCGACCGGGTCAAGGCGAGCTGGATTGCCGGCATCCAGCAGGAGAAGGTCAACCCGGGTGCGGTGGCGATGCGCGTGCTGCCGCCGCTGCTGTACGGCAAGGGCCACCCGTATGCCATTCCGTTCACCGGCAGCGGTGACGAAGCAGCGATCAACGGCCTGACCCGCGAAGACCTGGTCGACTTCCACCACGACTGGCTGCGGCCGCAGAACGGCACCCTGATCGTGGTCGGTGACACCACCCTGGCCGAGATCGTGCCGTTGCTGGACAAGCAGCTGGGCGACTGGAAGGCTGCGGGCGACGCCCCGCAGGTGAAGGCCGCCACCGACGTGGCATTGCCGAAGGGCCCGCGCGTGTTCCTGATCGACCAGCCGGGTGCGGTGCAGGCCAACCTGTTCGCAGGGCAGGTGGTGGCGCCGTCCAGCGCCACCAGCTCGACCCGCTTCGATATTGCCAACGGCGTGATCGGCGGCGACTTCACCTCGCGCCTGAACATGAACCTGCGTGAGGACAAGCACTGGTCGTACGGTGCGCGCAGCAGCGCGATCAACTCGGTGGGCCAGCGCCCGTGGATGGCCAGCGCGCCGGTGCAGATCGACAAGACCGGCCCGGCGATGGCGGAAATGCGCAAGGAAATCGCCGCGTTCGCCGATGGCAGCAAGCCGGCCACCGCCGCCGAGGTCAACCGCATCCGCAACATCCAGACCCTGAGCCTGCCCGGTGCCTACGAGACCGCCAGCGCGGTCGCCTCGACCATCGGTTCGATCGTGCAGTTCAAGCGTCCGGACGACTACGTGCTGCGCCGCAAGGCCGAGATCGAGGCGATGACCCCGGCGCAGGTGCAGCAGGCCGCCGCCGAGATCAAGCCGCAGGCGCTGACCTGGGTGGTGGTGGGTGATCTCAAGCAGACCGAAGCGGCCGGCAACGCCGTGACCCGAAGGCGGGGTCACAACCCCCTGCGGGGGATCCGTCCCCCCACCGGCTACCCCCGATTCAGGCGGTTCAGGCAGAATCCCTCCATACCCTTCCAGGATCTGCCCATGCGCGTTCTGCTGCTTTCCTCCCTGCTGCTCACCGTCACCGCCTGTACCTGGGTGCCGATCGAACCGGCCGGCAAGGCGACCCGCGTGCTGCCGGCAGGCCCGGTTCCCGCTGGCTGCATCGCCAAGGGCGAGGTGGTGGTGACCGTGAAGAGCAAGGTCGGCTTCTACAACCGCAACCCGCTGCGCGTGCAGGAAGAGCTGGAAACCCTGGCCCGCAACGAGGCCCCGAGCGCCGGCGCCAATGCCGTGCAGGCCGCCGCGGCCCCGGCCGATGGCAGCCAGCGCTTCGCCGCATTCCAGTGCCCGCCGCGCTGAACGCTTCACCATACGGCCAAGGCTGAATTCGTAAAGATGCGGTGAAGGCCCCGGGGGTTATAGAATAGCGCCCCCTTTTGCCTGAGCCTTGGCGCTAACCTCGATGCTCTTCAAGAATGTCTCGATCGCCGGCCTGGCACACGTCGACGCGCCGCATACGCTGACCACCAAGGAAATCAACGAACGCCTGCAGCCGACGTTGGATCGCCTGGGTATCCGCACCGACGTGCTCGGCGACATCGCCGGCATCCACGCGCGCCGCCTGTGGGACAACGGCGTGCTGGCGTCCGACGCTGCCACCATGGCAGGCCGCAAGGCACTGGAAGACGCAGGCATCAATGCGACGCAGGTTGGCCTGCTGGTCAACACCTCGGTCAGCCGCGACTACCTGGAGCCGTCCACGGCCTCCATCGTCTCGGGCAACCTCGGCGTCAGCGACGAGTGCATGACCTTCGACGTCGCCAATGCCTGCCTGGCCTTCATCAACGGCATGGACATCGCCGCGCGCATGATCGAGCGCGGCGACATCGACTACGCGCTGGTGGTGGACGGCGAGACCGCCAACCTGGTGTACGAGAAGACCCTGGAGCGCATGACCGCCCCGGACGTCACCGCTGACGATTTCCGCAACGAGCTGGCCGCCCTGACCACCGGTTCGGGTGCCGCGGCGATGGTGATGGCCCGCTCGGAGCTGGTGCCGGACGCCCCGCGCTACAAGGGCGGCGTGACGCGCTCGGCCACCGAGTGGAACCAGCTGTGCCTGGGCAACCTGGACCGCATGGTCACCGACACCCGCCTGCTGCTGATCGAAGGCATCAAGCTGGCACAGAAGACCTTCACCGCCGCCAAGATCGCCTTGGGCTGGGCCGTGGAAGAGCTGGACCAGTTCGTGATCCACCAGGTCAGCCAGCCGCACACCGCCGCGTTCATCAAGAACTTCGGCATCGACCCGAAGAAGGTCATGACCATCTTCGGCGAGCACGGCAACATCGGCCCGGCCTCGGTGCCGATCGTGCTGAGCAAGCTCAAGCAGCTGGGCAAGCTGAAGAAGGGCGATCGCATCGCGCTTCTGGGTATCGGCTCGGGCCTGAACTGCTCGATGGCTGAAGTGGTCTGGTAAAAGAGTCACCGCTGACCTGCTGCACGACGGGCAGCGATGATTTTTCCAAGTGTTCAAGGGCCGGTTTACCGGCCCTTTCTACAGGTGCGATCCGATGTCCCAGCTTCCCGGTTACCCCGCCCACCCGCAGCGCTTCGAGGTACGCCCCGGCCTGTCGATGAACTATCTCGACGAAGGCCCGCGCGACGGCGAAGTGGTGGTGATGGTGCACGGCAACCCGTCGTGGAGCTATTACTGGCGCACGCTGGTCGCCGGCCTGTCGGACACGTACCGCTGCATCGTGCCGGACCACATCGGCATGGGCCTGTCGGACAAGCCCGATGACAGCCGCTACGAGTACACGCTGCAGTCGCGCGTTGACGACCTCGATGCGCTGCTCAAGCATCTGGGCATCACCGGCCCGGTGACCCTGGCGGTGCACGACTGGGGCGGCATGATCGGTTTCGGCTGGGCGCTGTCGCACCACGACCAGGTCAAGCGCCTGGTGGTGCTCAATACCGCTGCATTCCCGATGCCGGCGGCGAAGAAGATGCCGTGGCAGATCGCGCTGGGCCGCCACTGGAAGATCGGCGAGTGGATCATCCGCACCTTCAACGCGTTCTCCTCCGGTGCCTCGTGGCTGGGCGTGGAGCGGAAGATGCCGGCCGACGTGCGCCGCGCCTACGTGTCGCCGTACAACAGCTGGGCCAACCGCATCAGCACCATCCGCTTCATGCAGGACATCCCGCTGTCGCCGGCCGACAAGGCGTGGTCGCTGCTGGAGCGTGCCGGCAAGGCGCTGCCGTCGTTCGCCGACCGGCCGGCCTTCCTCGGCTGGGGCCTGCGCGACTTCGTGTTCGACCACCACTTCCTGAAGGGCTTCCAGGCCGCGCTGCCGCGGGCCCAGGTACATGCGTTCGAGGACGCCGGGCATTACGTGCTGGAAGACAAGCACGAGGTGCTGGTGCCGGAGATCCGCGCGTTCCTGGACGCCAACCCGATCTGATCGGTGTGCCGACCAACGGTCGGCACCCACCCCTTCCTCTT